>CANFIH010000009.1 GCA_947446855.1 Burkholderiales bacterium | reverse complement strand
TCCCCCGATGAAGACGGCGACCGCTTCATCGAAATCTGGAACAACGTGTTCATGCAGTTCAACATGGACGAGACCGGTGCCGTGACGCCGCTGCCTGCCCCCTGCGTGGACACCGGCATGGGCCTGGAGCGCTTGGCCGCCATCCTGCAGCATGTGCACAGCAACTACGAGATCGACCTGTTTGACCAGCTGATCAAGGCCGCTGCGCGTGAGACCGGCGAGGCCGACCTGGGCAACAAATCCTTGCGCGTGATTGCCGACCACATCCGCGCCACGGCCTTTCTGGTGAGCGACGGTGTCATCCCCAGCAACGAAGGCCGCGGCTATGTGCAGCGCCGCATCGTGCGCCGCGCCATTCGCCACGGCTACAAGCTGGGCAAGAAGACTCCCTTTTTCCACAAGCTGGTGGCTGATCTGGTTGTGCTGATGGGCGACGCCTACCCCAAGCTGCGTGCCGACGAGAAGCGCATCACCGAAGTGCTGAAGGTGGAAGAAGAGCGCTTCTTCGAGACCCTGGCCACCGGCATGGAAATTCTGGAAGAGGCCCTGAAGGACGGCGCGAAAGTGCTGCCTGGCGATGTGGCCTTCAAGCTGCATGACACCTACGGCTTCCCACTCGACCTGTCGGCCGACGTCTGCCGCGAGGCCGGTGTGGAAGTGGATGCCGCCGGTTTCCACGCCGCCATGGAAGCGCAAAAGGCCAAGGGCCGCGCGGCCGGCAAGTTCAAGATGGACAAGGCGCTGGACTACACCGGCGCGGGTAACACCTTCGTCGGCTACGACCACCTGACACAAAGCGCCAAGGTGCTGGCCCTGTACGCGGAAGGCACGCCCGTGGCCGAACTCAAGGCTGGTCAGACCGGCATCGTGGTGCTGGACACCACGCCTTTCTACGCCGAGAGCGGCGGCCAGGTCGGCGATGTGGGTTCCATCTTCAGCGATGTTGCGCTGTTTGAAGTGGCTGACACCCAGAAGATCAAGTCCGATGTGTTCGGCCACCATGGCGCCATCAAGAGCGGCACCCTGGCCGTGGGCGACAGCGTCACCGCCCATGTGGACGCGGCCATTCGCGCAGCAAGCATGCGCAACCACTCGGTCACCCACCTGATGCACAAGGCCTTGCGCCTGGTGCTGGGCGACCATGTGCAGCAAAAGGGCAGCCTGGTGGACGCCGAGAAGACCCGCTTCGACTTCACCCACAACGCCCCCGTCACTGACGCGCAGATCCGCGAGATCGAGGCGCTGGTGAACACCGAAATCCTGGCCAATGCGCCTACACAGGCGCGCCTGATGGGCATTGAAGACGCCAAGCAGACCGGCGCCATGATGCTGTTTGGCGAGAAGTATGGCGAGATCGTGCGCGTGCTCGATATTGGCACCACCACCGAACTATGCGGCGGCACCCACGTCAAGGCGACCGGCGACATCGGCTTCTTCAGCATCACGTCCGAGGGCGGCGTGGCTGCGGGCGTGCGCCGCATCGAGGCCGTCACCGGCATGGTGGCACTGGACTATGTGCAGGACATGGAAGCCACCCTGGGTGGCGCGGCCGGCACGCTGCGCGTGACCAACAACGAAGTGCCGGCCCGTGTGGCCAGCCTGTTGGCCCAGCTGCGTGATCTGGAAAAAGAATTGACGGCAGCCAAGGGCAAGTTGGCCTCGGCCCAGGGCGACGAACTGGTGAATAAGGCCGTAGACATCAACGGTGTGAAGGTACTGGTGGCGCGCCTGCAAGGTGCCGACACCAAGACCCTGCGCGACACCATGGACAAGCTCAAGGACAAACTCAAGACCGCCGTGATTGTGCTGGGTGTGTCGGAAGGCGATAAGGTGCAGATCGCAGCCGGCGTTACGGCCGACACCACGGCCAAGGTGAAAGCCGGTGAATTGGCCAATTTTGTCGCAGCGCAAGTGGGCGGCAAGGGCGGCGGCAAGCCCGACATGGCCATGGCCGGCGGCACCGAACCCGCCAAATTGAATGCGGCATTGGACAGCGTGTTGGCCTGGGTGACGCCCAAGCTTTGATTCGTTCAGCGGGGTGTCGGCTTAAGGGCCGTCGGGCCCCCGTTGCCGTGCACGGTTGACTGTCCCACGACGGTGCGGTGGTATGAAGTAGACCTTGGAAGGAAAGATTCCTTGAAAAATATGAAGTTGCGTGGGCTCGTTTTTTTAGCGGCTTGCACGCTGTCCATGGCTGCATGGGCTGGTGGGCATGTGGCCTGCAAGATTGGCCAAAAGCCGCCCCACCAAGGCGGCGCGGCGTGTGCGCCGGCGCCCAAGGCCACGTCCAAGGGCGCGTCCAAAGGTACTTCCAGGCCCATGGCCAAGGGCAAGGGCAAGGTCACCTACAAGTCCAAGTCCAAGGCTCATTTCAAGCCTGCGTCCAAGGGCAATTTCAAAACCAGCGCCCTGGGCGATGTGCCGGCAAGGACCGAGCCGGCCCCAAGCATTGCCGCCGTCGATTGCGGCAGTACCCGGATCCTGCTGCAGGGCGGGGCAGCTCAATGTTCCAACAATTCAGCGGCGTCCGCACAAGCCAATCCGGGGTCGGCCTGCTTTACCGCGTTGGAAGCATCCAATGCCTCCAGGCATCTCTCGCCCAGGGTTCCGTTCCTGTCAGGCAGCGCTGCCAGCCCGGAGGCCATGGCGAATAAGTCGCTGCCGAGCCAGCGGGACCGTGAGGAACTGCGCAGCGTGATTGCAGGCTACGGCATGTGTATGGATATGGCCGCTTCCTGGCGCAGCGCAAGCTATGCCCCAGCCGTTGTCAGCGCGCTGGATGCCTTCTGGCTGGGTGCCCAATCCATCCTGAATGAACTGGCGGTTGGCAAGCGTACATTTGGCGACGCAGCCAGGGCGATTACGGAAAGCGACAAGAGCTACCAGATTCGCTTGGGTCCGATGCAGCAGAGCCTGCAACCGGTCGCGACCCTTCACGCACCGAACGCGGCGCAATAAACCACCGCGGGACATCGGGGCGATGCCTCACCACCCTGTCACGCGCAGGTCCTTGCGATACATCCGGCTTGCAGCGGGAGCCCGCTGTGGGTGTGGGACTGTGCTGCGGGTTACACGCATTGCGCGCTCACCCGCTGGGTCAGCGCCTGCACCGCGGCTGGCAATTTACTGGCCCCCGTATCGCCCGCATGTGAGCGAATGAGGCGCTTGAGCGTCTCGATATGCGGTGTCAGCGTGCCAAAAAAGCGCGCCTGGCCACCGGTGGCAATCAGCACCGTGGGGAAGTTCTCCACCTCAATGGGGTCCACCAGCTCGGACTCGTCCTCGATATCAACCCAGCGGAACGTGGCCCCCGGGAAATCGGCCTGCAGACCCAGAAACAAAGGCGCGTAATCCTTGCAGGTGCCGCACCATTGGGCGCACAGGCAGGCCACCAGCAGGGGCTCGGGAGTGGGGGTGTTGGAGGATGGCATGGCGCAAGTCGCTGGCAAATATGTTTTGTGTCTAAGCTTATGTCAGATCGTGACAAGCCGACCTTTTACACTATGGGGTTTGCTGCAGCGCAGCTTTGAACCACCACAAGGCCCCCATGAGTGCATTTCTGGACGAAACCGTACTAAGCGTACACCACTGGACAGACCGTTTGTTCAGCTTCACCACCACCCGAGACCCCGCCCTGCGATTCTCCAACGGCCACTTCACCATGATTGGCCTGCGCCAGCCCAACGGCAAGCCGCTGCTGCGCGCCTACAGCATTGCCAGCGCCAATTACGAAGAGCATCTGGAGTTCCTCAGCATCAAGGTGCAGGACGGTCCGTTGACCTCGCAGCTGCAGCACATCCAGGTGGGCGACAAGATCGTGGTCGGCAAAAAGCCCACTGGCACGCTGTTGATCGACTACCTGCTGCCGGGCAAGAACCTGTACCTGCTGGGCAGCGGCACTGGCCTGGCCCCTTTCCTGAGCGTGGCGCGCGATCCGGCCACCTACGAGCGCTTTGAAAAGGTGATCGTGGTGCACGGTGTGCGCGAGGTCAAGGAACTGGCCTACCACGACTACTTCATGCACGAACTGCCGGACCACGAATTCCTGGGCGAGATGGTGAGCGAGCAGATGCTGTACTACCCCACGGTCACGCGCGAACCCTTCCGCAACCAGGGCCGCATCACTGATTTGATCGAGTCCGGCAAGATGCAGGCAGACCTGGGCCTGCCCAAGCTCGACCCCCTGAACGACCGCGTCATGATCTGCGGCTCCCCCGGTTTGCTCAAAGACCTGAAAGTGATTCTGGAGAAGCGCGGCTACTCCGAAGGCAGCACCACCTCGCCCGGCGACTTTGTCGTCGAGCGCGCCTTCGTCGAGCAGTAATCCCTTCAATTCCAGGAAATCCATGTCCCATTACGACCTCTACGCCATTGGCAACGCGCTGGTGGACTCCGAATACGAAGTCTCCGACGCGCAACTGCAGGCCCTGGGGGTAGAGAAGCGCCATATGACGCTGATCGACGCCGAGCGCCGCGCCCATTTGCTGGCTGGCGTGCATGGCCTGCACAGCCGCCGCACCGGTGGCGGATCGGCCGGCAACACGGCTGTGGCTTTGGCGCAGCTGGGCGGCAAGGCCTTCTATTCCTGCCGTGTGGCAGACGACGAGCTGGGTGCTTTTTTCCACCAGGATCTGCTGGGTAACAGTGTGCACACCAATCTGTCGCACACACCGTTCCCCGAGGGCCAGACTGGCATCTGCATGGTGATGGTCACGCCCGACGCCGAGCGCAGCATGAGCACCTTTCTGGGGGCCACCGCCGACATTGACCACACCGCCCTGCACCCCAAGGACATTGCCAAGTCCAAGGTCTATTACATGGAAGGTTATCTGTCGGCATCAATCACCGGGCTGGACGCCGCGCTCAAGGGCCGCGCGATGGCCAAGGAGGCTGGCGTCAAGCTGGCCACCACGCTGAGCGACATGAGCATGATTACCTTCTGCCGTGCGGGCCTGGAAGCCATGGTCGGTGACGATCTGGACTACCTGTTCTGCAATGAGGAAGAGGCGCAGGTCTGGTGCGGCAGCAAGGACATCGATACGGTGGTTGCAGCCATGGCCAAGCTGGCCAAGGTGGTTTGCCTGACGCGCGGTGCCAAGGGCTGCCTGGTGATTGAAGGGGACTTGCAAACCGCGGTACCCGCAGCACCGGTCAAGGCGATTGACACCAACGGTGCGGGTGACATGTTTGCCGGCGCCTTCCTGTTTGCCGTGACCCACGGCCACAGCCACGCCGAGGCTGCACGCCTGGCCAATCAGGCTGCGGGCACTGTGGTGGCGCAGTACGGCAACCGGCTCACGCCCGCGCAGTTGCAGGAAATTCGCCAGGAGTTTGAGGCTTTGGTCTAGGTCCTCCATAAATTCCCGTTCGGGAATTTATTCGATTTTTACGCATGTTCATGAACGAATATTACCGATTGGGAATATTCGTTTTGTTTTTGGTTGATAGGGTGCATAATTTCCCGATCGGGAATTTATGATGACCCTCACCCCAACCCCCACGCCATCAGAACTGGGCGCTGCTGTACTGGCAGCCCGCTCCAAACTGCGCCTCACCCAAGCCCAACTGGCCATGGCGGCAGGCGTGGGCGTGCGCTTCGTTGTGGAGCTGGAAGCCGGCAAGCCCACCATCCGCTTGGACAGCCTGCTCAAAGTGTTGCACGCGTTGGGCGGCACGCTGGCAGTGGAAGGCCTTGCCTGAGATGGCGCGCCAACTCAGCGTCTGGCTGCTGGGCGCACAGGTGGGCACTCTGACGCAGGTGGACGGCCGTCTGCAATTTACCTATCTGCCCACCGCTGCCGTGCCGCTGTCCCTGTCCCTGCCCCTCAGGGTGGATCCTTTTGATGACAGCGCCAGTCGACCCTTTTTTGCCGGGCTCCTGCCCGAGGGCGGTAAACGCAGACGAATCGCCAAGACGCTGCAGGTTTCCGCACAAAACGACTTCGCCCTGCTTGACAGCCTGGGCGGTGAGTGCGCGGGTGCTGTCACTTTGCTGGAGGCCGGCCAAGCGCCGCCAGACGCTACCAGCAGCGAAGCCGTGCAGTGGCTTTCGGATGAACAGCTTTGCCGGGTGTGGGACGAGATGCCTTTGCGCCCCATGCGCGCAGGCGACCAGGGGCTGCGTCTTTCCCTTGCGGGGGCGCAGGACAAGTTGCCTGTGGTGCTGGGGCAGGGCGGACGCATTGGCCTGCCGCTGGATGGCGCACCCAGCACCCATATTCTCAAGCCGCCTATTCCTTCGGTGGACGGCAGCGTCTTCAACGAAGCCTTCTGCATGGCGCTGGCTGCTGCCTTGAAGCTCGATGTTGCGCCTGCCCGCATTCACCATGTGCAGACTTCGGGTGCGGACGATCCTGCACGCCCTTATATGCTGGTGACCCGCTACGACCGCGCGCCGTTGTCCGGCGGTGCGACGCAGCGCCTCCACCAGGAGGACTTTTGTCAGGCGCTGGGCGTGTTCACTGAGCACAAATACCAGAACGAAGGTGGCCCGGGCTTGGCCCAGGCCTTCGCCCTGCTGCGCAGCGCCACGCGGCCCAGCGCGCCGCATGTTCTGAAACTGCTGGATGCCGTGGTGTTCAACGCGCTCATTGGCAACCACGATGCACATGGCAAAAATTTCTCACTGCTCTATTCGGCGCAGGGCGCCGTGCTGGCGCCCCTGTACGACGCCCTGTGCACGGCGGTCTATCCCGCTCTGACCGACAAGATGGCGATGAAGATCGGCGGCAAATACAAGTTCTCGGAGGTGTTCCCGCGCCACTGGGACGCCTTTGCCAAAGAGGCCGGGCTGACGCCCGCCCCGGTCAGAAAGCGGATTCTGGAGATTGCACAGCGCTTGCCCGCCTTGGCGCAGGCGACACAGACCAACTTGGAGGCGCAAGGCCACGGGCATCCGATATTGGGCGCAATCGTCGGTTTAGTTGAGCAGCGCTGTGCACTGACTATCCGGCGTTTTACGCAGCCTGGTCTATCTGAATAGGTGGGCGATGCAGCGAAATCTCAATGATCGTGTGCATGCATGCCTTCGCCCATACCCGGACGGAAGTGGGGTTTGTGCAGCGGTCCGTTGCCCAATTGTCCAAAAGGCTGCTGGACAATTGCCCTGACGGAACGACCTGGTGTTGCCCACCAGATGTGAAGCTGATGCCCCCGTCAAGTTCATTGCCCCGCGCTACCGACCCGCCTGCCGCGTTTTCACCGCATACGGCGGCAAACCGTTAAGCATGCGCTTGCCATAGCTCTGCAGCTGCAGCCGTTTGTCGTAGCAGATCACATGGGCCTGGTCTTCCTCGGTGCGGATGGCGCGGCCGGTCCATTGCAAGAGCTTGATGGCGGTGGCGGGGATCACCAGTTCGCTGAACGGGTCGCGCCCCATTTTGCGCAGCCATTCGGCACGTGCCTCGTCCACCGGTTCGCTCGGTGGCGCAAAGGGCAGCTTGCAGATGAACACCGTCTCGCACAGCAGGCCCGGCAGGTCCAGGCCTTCGCCAAAGGACTGCAGACCGAACAGGATGCTGGGCAGGCCGGCCTCCACGCGCGCACTGTGGCTGGCCAGCAGGCGGGTGCGGGACAGCGTGCCCTGCACCAGCACCGCGTCCAGCAGCTCCACCGGCAGGGCCTGGGTGGCGGCGCGCATCTGGGCGCGGGAGGTGAACAGGGCCAGGGCGCCGTGCTGGACGTCTTTCAGGTCGGCCATCAGCAGGTTCACCATCTCGGCGGTATAGGCCTCGGCCTGCTTGGGCTCGGCGCGGGTGTGCACCACGGTCAGCGTGCCTTGCTTGGCGTAGTCGAAGGGGCTGGAGACTTCCAGCGTGGTCACATTGCGGTTCCCACTCAGGCCCGCTTCCTGCAAAAAGTAATCAAAGCTGCCGCAACTGGTGAGCGACGCCGAAGTGATGATGGCGCCGCGCACCTGGCTCCAGAGGAATTGGCGCAGCAGGTCGCCCGGCACCATGGGGCTGGCGTGGGCCGTCAGGTTCAGAAAGCCGCCTTCGGTCTCGGCCTTGAGCCACTTGGCCAGCGGCTGCTCGCCATGTTCCAGCAGCAGTTGCGCGGTGCTGGCCACGCTGTTCAGGCGCGGGGCGATGGCGCCGAGCTTGGCGTAGAGCTGCGCGCAGAGCACGGCTTGCGAGGGGTCATCCTTGGCGATGGCCTTGACATCCACGCCCAGCGCTTCCAGCGTCTTGGACAGGCCGGTGGCCTGGGCGCTGATCTGTGTCATCGGGTCGATCAATGTGTCGGGCAGCTCGCCGTTGGGAAAACGCAGTGTGCCGTCGCGTCCCTCGGTGCTTTCGTGCACCATGTCCAGCACCAGCTTTTGGGTTTGCGTGAGCACCGTGCGCAGCTGCGCGCAGACGGTGGTGACGTCCTCGCCCAGGTGCAAATGCAGCTTGCCCGCCACGTCCTGCATGGCTTTGGGCAGCTTGTCCAGCCAGCGCATATTGCTCAGGTCCATGGCGCTTGCGAACTGGTCCAGCGCGACGGCGGGCAGGTGGTGGCCCTCGTCAAACACCACCAGGCAGTTGTCCAGATCGGGCAGGGTTTTGAGACCCAGCGTGGCCAGCACCAGGTCGTGGTTGGCCACAATGACGTTGGCTTCGGCCAGGCGGGTGCGGGCGTTGTAGTAGCTGCATTCCTTGTACTTGGGGCAGTGGCGCGCGGTGCAGGTGTGGCGCTCGGCCGCCACGCCTGCCCAGTCGCTGCCGTCCGGTGCCTGCGCCAGCATGTCGCGGTCGCCGTTCCAGCTGCCGCTGGCCAGCACATTGGCCATGTGTTCGTAGAGATGCATGCGGCGCTCCTCAATCGCCTGTTGCGAGGCGGTGGAGAGGGCCGCCACCGGGAAGTCTTCCTCGAACATGTCTTCTTCACCGCTGCCGGTGCCGGCCAGTCGGTCGAGCTTGACCTTGCAGACATAGCGCCCGCGGCCCTTGGCCAGGGCAAAGACAAAGGGCTTGTCCATGGCGGCAGCCAGTGCCGGCAGGTCCTTGCTCATCAGCTGTTCCTGCAGCGCCACGGTGGCGGTGGAAATCAGCACCCGCGTCTTGCGCTCCAAGGCCATACTCACCGAGGTGCTGAGGTAGGCGGCGCTTTTGCCCACGCCGGTGCCGGCCTGGATCACGGCGATGGCCTTGCTTGGCGCGGCGCATTCGCCCAGGTCGGCTTTTGAGAGGGTGTCGGCCACACAGGTGGCCATGGCGTGCTGGCCCTCGCGGATCTTGAAGGTCTTTGTTACCTGCAGCATCTTCTCGAAGGTATGCAGCGCGTGCGCCGACAGGTCGGCGGGGGTGGGGATGGAGAAGGTCACGGTGATTCTTTTTGTAATGCAGCCAGCGCACTCAACTGCAGTGTGCTTTCAAAGTGGCGGGCTTCGCCGCTCAACGGGTCGGTAAAGGCGATGGATTGGGCCAGCAGTTGCAGCGGCTTCTCAAAATCTGCGCTGCCCTCCGGTGTGAGCTTCGGGTAGATGCCGTCGTTCAAGATAGGCAGGCCCAGGGCGTTCATGTGCACGCGCAGCTGATGCCGTTGGCCGTTGACCGGCTTGAGTTCGTACAGCGCCAGGGCATCGTCGTGCAGCAGCGGGCGTATGGTGGTGAGCGCGTTGGGTGGGCCATCCACCTCGGCTTGCTGCATGAAATGTTGCCCCAAGGCAATGCGGGTGTGGCGCTGGATGGGCCATGGCACATCCGGGTTCCAGCGTGCAATCGCGTGGTAGGTTTTGCGCACCACATGGTCGCGAAACAGCCGTGCGTAGGCGTTGCGCGTGGCGGGGTTGCGCGAGAACAGCACAATGCCGGCGGTGTCGCGGTCTATGCGGTGGATGGGCGCCAGGGTGCTGCTGTTCAAGGTCTTGCCCAGGCGCACCAGCAGGGTTTCGCGCACGTATTTGCCGCTGGGTATCACCGGCAGAAAGTGCGGCTTGTCCACCACCAGCAGGTGCGCGTCCTGGTACAGGATGCGTTCCTGAAACGGGATCGACGGCTCGTGCGGCACGTTGCGGAAGTAGTACAGGCGCAGGCCCTTCTGCAGCACAGTGTCTGAACGCACCAGGCTGCCATCTTCGTCCACCACATCACCCGCAGCAAAGCGTTCCATCCAGTCGCTGCGTGCCACCTTGTCAAAGCGCCAGCAAAAAAACTCCAGCGCCGTGGCCCAGGGGCCGGCAGGCACCGTCACGCAGCTGGCGCTCAGGCCATCACGTGCCTGCGGCGGGTTGGGGCGGGAACGGGCCATGGAAGATTTTCAGACGCGCTCAAACACCACATCCCAGACGCCATGGCCCAGGCGGATACCGCGATTCTCAAACTTGGTCAGCGGCCGGTACAGCGGCTTGGGTGCATAGCCCTCCAGCTGCGGGTGGCTGAGGAGCGCGCGGTTGCGCAATGCGGGCTCGGCCGTCAGCACTTCCAGAATCTGCTCGGCATAGGGCTGCCAGTCGGTGGCGCAGTGCAGGTAGCCGCCGATTTTTAAGCGCGCCGCCAGCTTGGCCACCAGACCGGCCTGGATCAGGCGGCGCTTGTTGTGCTTGGTCTTGTGCCAGGGGTCGGGGAAGAAGATGTGCACGCCGTCCAGACTCTCCAGCGGCAGCATGTGGTCGATGACTTCCACGGCGTCATGGGCGCAGATGCGGATGTTGGTGATGCCGTTCTCGCCAATGCGCTTGAGCAGGGCGCCCACGCCGGGCTCGTGCACCTCGCAGCACAGGAAGTTGGTGTCCGGCAGCACGGTGGCGATGTGCGCTGTGGCCTCGCCCATGCCAAAGCCGATTTCCAGCACGGTGGGCCGTGCCGCCTGTGCTGCTGCCTCTTCGGGCGTGGCATCCGGCGTGGCAAAGGGCGCATGCAGATCCAGCAGGCTGGTCTGGTAGGGCACCAGGTATTGCGGCCCCAGCACCTCAAAAGCCTTGGCCTGTCCGGCCGTGGTGCGGCCGGCGCGGCGGATAAAGCTCTTGATGGTGCGCATGAAGGGCTTGGGCGTCTCCATGCCGTCGCTGGGGCTGGTGAGAGGAAGGGCGCCTTCAGCGCTTTCGGATGGTGTGGTGTTCTCGGTGTTCATCATGGGTTTCCAGCGTCGCAGGACAGGCGCGGGCCGACGGTTTCGGCCGTGCGCGCAGTGCAGGCGACTTCAGTGTTTCAGGTGGTGGCAGATTGCAGCGTGGCGCGCCATTGTTCTACCCAGGCGGCCAGTGCGGTGCCCCTATTGTCGCGTGTTCCACAGGGCTGCAGGCCCAGGCACTGCGCGGCCTGGTTCAAGGCGGTTTGTGTGGCTTCGGGGGTGCGGGTGTCCAGGGCTTGCGCGCCGTTCTGTTTGCTCAGCTTTTGCCCGTCTGCCGCCAGCACCAAGGGGGTGTGCAGGTACTGTGGCGTTGGGTAGGCCAGAGCCTGCTGCAACAAAATTTGGCGCGCCGTGTTGTCGGTCAGGTCTTCACCGCGCACGATATGGCTGATGCCCTGGGCCGCATCGTCTGCTACCACGGCCAACTGGTAGGCAAACAGGCCGTCGGCGCGCTTCAAGACAAAATCGCCGACCTCGCTGGCGACGTCCTGCTGCTGCGGCCCGAGTCGGCGGTCGCGCCATTGGGTGGCAGTGCCGGCGTCGGTGCGAAAACGCCAGGCCCGGCCTTGCTTGCCATGCAGACCCTCACGGCAGGTGCCGGGATAGACCAGCTCGCCATGGCGCGGCTTGTCCAGGCCCTGGGCGTGCAGGGCCCGTTCAATGTCCTTGCGCGAGCAAGCACAGGGGTAAGCCAGTTGCCTGGAGATGAGGAGGGCCAACGCCTGCTGGTAGAGGCTGCTGCGCTGGCTTTGCCAGACCGGCGCTTCGTCGGGGGTGAGTCCGCAAGCTGCCAGTTGCTGCAGGATGGTCTGGTCTGCGCGGGGGATGCAACGCGGCAGGTCCACGTCTTCGATGCGCACCAACCATTGCCCGCCATGGGCACGGGCATCCAGCCAGCTGGCCAGCGCCGCGACCAGGGAGCCCGCATGCAAGGGGCCGGTGGGGGAGGGAGCGAAGCGCCCTCTGTACGTTCTTGCCCCCACGCTTGCCACTTCGTGTGCTGCGCTGCCCCCCAAGGGGGCCTTCGCGCCTTGGGGCGGCCCTGCGGCGCTCATGCTGCCCCCACCATTACCATGCCCGCGAATTACGCGACGGCCAGCGCCAGTTCCAGACCCGACACAAACGCGTCTTCCACCCGGTGCCCCAGGCACCAGTCGCCGCAAACGCCCAGGCCTGTCTTGGCATCCCACAGGTGCGACACGCCCAAGGCCTTTTCGGTCTTGGCGTAGAGCCAGCGGTGTACTTCGGCGTGCGCCGGCTCGGCGCGGATGCCGGTGACCTCGGCAAAGGCCTTCATCAGCTTGGCGGTGACGCGGGCGTCGTCGTCCTGCAAATGCTCTTGCGACCAGGCGGCGCTGGCCTGCACGGTCCAGCGCTCGATGGCGCCGCGTCCGGGCTTGCTGGACTCGCGGGCCAGCCAGGCAATGCGGTGGTGGGTGCTGCGCGCTGCATTCCACTGCGGACCCAGGGTGGTCAGGCCGGGCTGCACGGCCTGGGGGAAGGCAATCATGAGCGTCCAGCAGGGTGCCACGGTGGACTTGGCTACCTTTTTGGCCAGGGCCGCTGCCTTGGGTTGGGTATTGAGCAAGGCCAGGGCTTGCGGGCCGGGGATGGCCAGCACCACGGCATCAAAGCCGCTGTAGACATGGTTGCTGTCGCCGGCGCCGGTGGTGCGCAACTGCCACTGTTTGCTGTTGAGCGGGTCTTTTTCGATGGCGCGCACGCAGGTTTGCAGTTCTACCGCGTTACTGTCCACCAGCGGTTGGCCCCAGCCACGCACCAGGGCATTCATGCCGGGTTTGGCCACCCAATGGGGCTCACGCGCGGGCAGGCCGGCTTCGGCTACCAGGCCGTGCGAGTCCAGCACCTGCACCGTGTTGGCGCTCCAGGGGCGGCACAGGCCGGGCGTGGTGGCCAGGGCCTGCTGGAAACGGGCGTCGCGCACGGTGAAGTACTGGGCACCGTGGTCAAAAGTGCCAAAGTCGCTGCTGCGGGTGGACATGCGTCCGCCCATGCCGCGGCTTTTTTCGAAGACGGTGACGTTGTGTCCGGCTTGCACCAGGGTGCGGGCGCAGGTGATGGCGGCGATGCCCGCTCCAACGATGGCGATGCGTCTGGATTTACTCATGCACTACTTCTCCGGTTATTAATGGGTTTGCATCCTTTATACACGCACCGTGCCGGCCAAAAGCCCTTGCGGGCCGGTCAATTTGGTGCGGATCCTGCCTGGGTCAATGACTGTGCAATCGGGCATGACCCCGGCATGCGTTGGGACGCTGCGGCTGGCCCGCGTGATGCGTGCGATGTCAGGAGTTGTCTCTACCACATCGGTGCAATTGATCTGCATCATTTTTGAGCATAGTCTGGGAGCCCAATAGGCATGCGGGTTTACCCGGTCTATCCCGGAGTTATCCCCAACTCCGTTCACAGGAACTGGGGATGAATGGGCCCCGTGCGCAAAGGCGTTTATCAATAGCTGGCATGGTTTTCCAACAGCGCCGTGCGGGTGGTGGCGCTTTCGAGCTGGGCCAGCCACCATTGCATGGCGCGGCCCTGGGTTTTGGTTTGGCCGCCGCGCCAGGCGTAATGCACGGTGACCATGCGTTTGGCGCGTTCGGTCTTCTTCACCACCAGGCGGCCGGTCTCCACATAGCGGCTGGCCATGCCACTGGGCAGGTTGCCGCCGCCCAGGCCGCGCAGCTGGGCTTCGAGCTTGTCCTTCATGCTGGCCACGGTGAACACCTCCTGGCCGCTGAAGATGCCAAAGGTCAGCCCACCGCCGCGCTGCACCGAGTCGGCCACCGCCACGGCGCGGTGCTTCTGGATCAGTTCGTCGCTCAGGGGTTCCGGGGCGTTGGCCAGCGGGTGGTGGGGAGCCACGGCATAGACAAAATGCACCGAGCCCAAGGGCTTGCTGTGCACGCCGCCCAGGGTGCTGGAGTCCGGCCCCGCACCGATGGCCAGATCGGCCTGGCCCGAGGTCAGGGCCTCCATCACCCCGGAGAGGGTTTCATCGCGCAGGCGGATTTGCGTGGGCGGTGACAGCGCGTAAAAGGCCTCGCAGAGTTCCATCATGGTGGTCTTGGAAATAATGGTGTCCACCGCGATGGTGAACTGCGACTCCCAGCCCGTGGCCACGCGTTTGACGCGGTTGGCCACGGCGTCAATCTCATTGAGCAGACGGCCACCCTCGCGCAGCAATTCGGCTCCGGCCTCGGTCATCCTGGCCTGGCGCGAACTGCGATCGAACAGCAGCACATCCAGTGCGTCCTCAATCTGCCGCACCCGGTAGGTCAGGGCGCTGGGCACCATGCCCATCTCGCGTGCGGCCGCCGCAAAGCTGCCCGCTTTGGCAATGGATTGCAGCATGGAGAGGGCGTCCGGCGTCAGCACATCGCGGGGTGTTTGCATGGAAATCCTGTTTAAGGTGAAAGCGTTTGAATGATGCCATCAATCGCCATGCACCACAGCAGGGCCTGCGCGGCCTACATTGGTGCCTATGTTGACCCTACGCAAATCTTCCGAACGCGGCTATGCCGACCATGGCTGGCTCAAGTCTTTCCACAGCTTTTCTTTTGCCGGCTATTACGACCCCCAGCACATGGGCTGGGGCAATTTGCGGGTGATCAACGAAGACCGCATCGCGCCGGGCACCGGCTTTGGCACCCACGGCCACCGCGACATGGAAATCATCAGCTACGTTCTCTCGGGCAACCTGGCGCACAAAGACAGCATGGGTAACGTCAAGGGCATCCCGCCGGGTGACGTGCAGCGCATGAGTGCCGGCACCGGCGTGCAGCACAGCGAGTTCAACCACGCGCCCAACGAAACCACGCACTTCTTTCAGATCTGGATAGAGCCCAGCAAGCGCGGCATCCCGCCCGGCTACGAGCAAAAGACCTTTGCCGCGGCCGAGAAGCAGGGCGGCTTGCGTCTGTTGGCGTCACCGGATGCGGCTCAGGGCTCGGTACAGATCCATGCCGACGCCAGGCTGTACGGTGGCCTGTTGGGTGCCGACCAAGCGGCCACGCTGGAACTGGCAGCGGGTCGCAAGGCCTATGTGCACCTGATACGCGGCAAGCTCCAAGTAAACGGCCAGGCCCTGTGCGCGGGGGATGCGGCACTGCTGGATGGCGAGCGCCACATTGCCCTGACAGAGGGCGAGGACGCCGAGGTGCTGGTGTTTGATCTGGCGCCCTGAAAGAGCGCGGTACGATTTGTTGTTTCAACGCTGAGCCCCACAGACCGTGGGGATTGCAACTTTCTCAACAGGAGTCTTTCGATGGCAAACGTAGCAGTGGTATTTCATTCGGGTTACGGTCACACCCAGCGCTTGGCGCAATCGGTGGCCAGCGGTGCAGTTGCCGAGCTGGTCGCCATTGATGCCGACGGCAATCTGCCCGAAGGCGGCTGGGACACCCTGGCCGAGGCCGATGCCATTATTTTCGGCTCGCCCACGTACATGGGCTCGGTCAGCTGGCAGTTCAAGAAGTTTGCCGATGCCTCCTCCAAGCCCTGGTACACCCAGGCCTGGAAGGACAAGATCTTCGGCGGCTTCACCGCCAGCGCCAACATGAACGGCGACAAGTTTTCAACCATCCACTACTTCATGACCCTGGCCATGCAGCATGGTGGCGTGTGGGCGGGCACTGGCATCAACTACAACAACACCAAGGCCTCGCAGCGCGGTGACCTCAACTTCCTGGCCTCCAGCGGCGGCCCCATGGCCCAGACGCCGGGGGACGCCGGTGCCGATGAAATGAATGCCGGTGACCTGGAAACCGGCCGCCTGTTTGGCGAACGCATTGCCGCTCTGGCCACCAAGTTCCGCGGCTAACGAATCACTTCGCTGCTGCTGGCTGCATCCACCTGCCGGATGTAGCCGGCCATGGACTCCACCGTCACGGTGTCGATCTTGTCGGCAAACCTGCGCTCATCGGGGTGGTCGTCAAACGCCACATTGGCGCGGAACATGCGTGCCCCCAGCCGCGTGAAGGGGCTCAGTTTGAGCGTGCTGGGCTCGTAATTGGTGAGCTTGAGCCACTGCTGCGCCTGCTTGCGCGTGGCAATAGCCGGAGTCAAGCCGGCCTGCTGGGCCAGCGCAACGCTGAGCAACTCCAGCGCCCATTGGTTGGAGTTCTGGTACTTTTCAGAGAACGGATAGGCCAGCATGTTGTAGAGCGGTTGGTGCATGGACTGGATGCGTTCGTGGTTGCTCACGATGGCCTGCAACTTGTCCTGTAGCGCCGGCGACGGGATGATCAGCAAGGCCTCGTAGGCGAACAGGTCATCCAGAAAGAAGTTGGCCAGTCCCTCTTGCCACAAGGCGGATTGGTTGCTGTTGCAGCCATTGAGCAAATGCGTGGTGCGCCACTGCCCGCTGGCCGCGTCTTTTTGCACAAAGGCGATGTGCGAGTAGCGCAGCCCGTACTGCGACAGGTCTTGCCCCACGCGGCCCAGCAGCGCAATCCGTGGCTGCAAAGCCTCCAGACGCTGGTGCGTTCTGTACGCGGCCTGGAAGGCCTGCTGGATGGATGCCGGTTTGGGGGGCGCGTCCGAGCAGGCTGTTCCTGCCAGCGCAGCACCGGCCAGCCAGGCGCACAGCAGCAGTGCGCCAAGCGTTCGCAGCACGGCACGCATTTACTTCACCTGCGACTGGTAGAGCAGCGCCTGGCCAATGGCGTTGGGAATAAAGGCCAGCAGTTGCCCGGATGCCATCAGCGCATAGCCTGTGGACTCCGCGACTACACGAAGGCTGCTGCCCACCACGACCGAGGCGGCTTTCACACCCAGGGTGGAGGCCTTCACAATAAAGGTGCTGCCGGCTTCCACGCCCTTGATGGTCAAGGACACCACCTCGCTGGCACCCTGGGCTACGCCCACCACCAGAAACACCCCGCCCAGGCCCAGCGCAGCAGATGCTTCGATCGGCTTGCCCTCCAGGGACAGCACCGGCGAGGCCAGGATGCTGGCAGCTCCCGTGGCAGAGGCTTCGCTGGCCTTGTTGCTTTGTGCCAATGCGGCGTTGCACAAGGCCGTGCTGAGTACGAGCAGCGGGATCAAACGTTTCATGGCAGGTTTCCTCTCGGTGTGAAGGCAGGCAATGCGACAGGCCGAAGCGGCCTTTAGCCGGCGTGCTGCTTATTCTAGGGGCCATGGGTTCCCGCATGGCCTTGCAAATTTGCGGGGGTCGTGCAAAGCTTTGGGCGCTTCGATAAACAAACCAAGAAAGAAGGCATCCCATGGCAACTCTGCTCGGCCCGGTTCTGCAATTCCTCGGCATCCAAAACCAGCAGTGGTGCGTCAGCATCCTGGTGGTAACGGATGCAGCCACGCCACCCGCGCTGCAAGGCGCAAGCACCAGCGACCCGTTCCAGCGCTTGTGCACCCTGCAAACCGGGGCCACGGCGTGGCGCGGCACGCTGGCGGTGGCAATGGGTACCGTTGCGCAGCGCATCAGCTACAAGGTGGATGGCCAAAGCAACGCCTTCTATGTGCCTGCCGTGGGTGAGGCACCGCGCATGGCCTATGCGTCCTGCAATGGTTTCTCCAGCCCGTCCTTGATGAAGGGGGTAGTGGACAAGAACGCCTTGTGGACGCGGCTGATGAATCTGCATGCCGGGCGTGAACGCATCAATGGCCGCAGCTTCGGCCCTTACCATGTGCTATTGCTGGGCGGCGATCAGGTCTACACCGATACCTTTTGGCAGGATCCGACCTGCCCGGATATCGTGGCCTGGAGTCAGTTGCCGCGTGACCAGCGGCGCAAGGCCCCGTGGTCTGCGGCCATGCAGACGCAGGTGACGGCATTTTTTGAAAACCTTTACCTCGGCAAGTGGTCGCAAGCGGAAGTGGCACTGACCATGGCCAGCCTGCCCGGCGTGATGATGTGGGACGACCACGATATTTTTGACGGCTGGGGCTCCTACCCGCTGGAAGACCACGATTGCCCGGTGTACCAGGGCGTGTTCGCCATTGCCAAAACCTGTTTCGCGCTGTTTCAGCGCCACAGCCTGGTCGGTACGCCGCCGCCCTGTACGCTGCCGGGGCAGGGTGCTTTTACGGCCGGGTACCGCATGGGCGGCATGGGCCTTTTGGCGCTGGACATGCGCAGCGAGCGCAGCCCCGAGCGCCGCCAGGCTGGCAATCTGCAAAGTGCGCAGGTCATGAGCGAAGCCAGTTGGGCTGCGGCCTACCAGTGGCTGGATGCGCAACAGGATATGCAGCATCTGGTGGTGATGAGCAGCATCCCGGTGGTGCACCCCAGCTTTGAGTTGCTGGAGAAAATGCTGGGTGTTTTGCCGGGCCAGCAGGAGCTTGAAGACGACCTGCGCGACCACTGGACCAGCGCGGCGCACCGCGCGGAGCGTTTGCGCCTGATTCACCGCCTGTTTGCCTATAGCAAAGCGCAAGCCTGTCGCGTCACCGTGGTGAGTGGCGACGTGCATGTAGCGGCGGTCGGTGTGCTGGAGTCGCGGCGCGACAGCGCAGACAACAACGCCTGTGTGATCAACCAGGTGACCAGCAGCGGCATCGTGCACACGCCGCCGGTGGCAATGGCGCGCTATTTCCTGGAGCAGGCCTGCTTGCGGGTGGAAACGGTGGACCGCGGCATCACCGCGGCCATGTACGAATTTCCCACCACCTCGCGCCGCATCATCGGTGCACGCAATTTCATGACCATTGAGCCCGACGCCATGGACGACCCGGCGCAGCGCCTGTGGGTGAACTGGTGGGTGGAGAACGAGGCCGAGCCCAGCAGCAAGGTGATTCACCCGGTCGTTTAGCGTGTTGGCCCTGCGCGGCGCTGCATTCCGGCGTTGATTGCCTAGCGCCTACAATTCACACCTCGCCGGGGGTGTTCGTCGCAAGACGGACTGAGAGATACCCCAAGAACCTGAACTGGGTAATGCCAGCGTAGGAAGTGTGAAAAGCCCCTCCCGTGTTGCACGTGATTTTTGGTTTTTGATGCGTCCTGCAGCGGGCGCACTGAACCAAGGAGCATTGATGAAACACGGGATTTTTTCTTTTCTGGCGGCCGCTGCGGCAAGCCTGTTGGCGGTCGGCAGCGCACACAGCGCCGAAATGGCCGAGCTGAGGGTGCTGACGCACAGCTCCTTTGCGGTACCCAAGCCACTGCTGGCCCAGTTTGAAAAAGAAGCGGGCGTGAAGCTCAGTATCGCCAAGGCGGGAGACGCGGGGGAGATGCTCAACAAGCTCATCCTGACCCGCGCCAACCCGATTGCCGATGTGGTGTTTGGCATCGACAACGCACTGGCGCCCAAAGCGCTGGCGGCCCATGTGCTGGATGGCTACAGCGGCCCGGCTGCCACGGCCAATCCGAAGGCACCGCTGAGCGCGCCGCTGCTGGCAGTGGACTACGGCTACGTCACCCTCAATTACGACAAGGCCTGGTTTGCCAAGAGCGGTACGCCGTTGCCCAAGTCCCTGGAAGAACTCGCGCAACCGGCGTTTGCCAAACTGTTGGTGGTGGAGAACCCGGCCACCTCCAGTCCCGGCAATGCTTTCCTGCTGGCCACCCTAGGCGCCCTGGGCGAAGAGAAGGCTTTTGAATGGTGGGCGCGCATGCGTGCCGGTGGCATGAAAGTGGCCAAGGGGTGGACCGAGGCCTACTACACCGACTTTTCCCGCAACGGCGGCAAATACCCGCTGGTGGTGAGCTATGCCACCAGCCCGGCCGCCGAACTGTTTTATGCCAAAGACAAGCCGAGCGAACCACCGACGGCCAGCCTGAGCCTGCCCGGTGCGGTGTTCCGTCAGGTAGAGGGTGTGGCCCTGGTCAAGGGCGGGACGCAGCGCGCGGCTGCAGAGAAATTCATCGAGTTTCTGCGTTCGCCCGCCGTGCAGCAGCAACTGCAGACCGAGATGTGGATGTACCCGGCCGTGAGCGGCACGGCCCGTGCCGAGGTCATGAAATTCGCACCCGAACCCGCGTCCTTTGATGCACCCGCCGAGCAGGACCTGGCCGCCAAAGACGTTCAATGGGTAGCACGTTGGACCAAGGTTGTTCTCAAGTAATTCTGAAATGGCAAGGGGGCCGATGTTGCGCGCCGGGTCTGTGGCGCTGGTGCCCCTGATCTTTCTGCTGCTGGCGCTGGTGGCGCCCGCCCTGCGCCTGCTGCAGGAAGGCTGGCAGGGCAGTGATGCGGGGCTGTCTGCACTGTGGGCGCCCTGGCAGGACAGCTATTTGCGCTGGCGCATGGCCTGGTCGTTATTGCAGGCTTCCATCACCTGCGTGACGGCACTGGTCCTGGGGCTGCCGATTGCCTGGGTGCTGGCGCGCTTTGAGTTTATGGGCCGCAGCGTGGTGCTGCGCGCCCTGATGCTGCCCTTTGTCGTGCCGACCCTGGTGGCCGCCATGGGCGTGCTGGCTCTGCTGGGGCCGCAGGGCCTGCTCACGCGGCTGGGCGGGCCGGACTTGCAGGGCACACCGTGGCTGCTGCTGTATGGCAATTTGTTTTTTAACCTGTGTGTGGTGGTGCGGGCCGGGGTGGATGCGCTGTCCCAGGTGAGTGCCTCGCGCCTGGCTGCGGCGCGCAGCTTGGGGGCGACGCCCTGGCGTGCCTTTTGGCGTATCGAGTGGCCGGCCATTGCGCCCTGGCTGATGTCGGCCTTGTGCCTGGTGTTTATGTATTGCTTTGCCGGCTTCGGCCTGGCCCTGGTGCTGGGCGGCCAGGGCTATGCCACGGCCGAGGTGGAGATCTACACCCTGGTGGCGCATGAGCTGCAACTGGGCCAGGCCGGTGTGCTGTCGCTGTGGATGATGGCGCTGACGCTGCTCGTGGCGCTGGCCTATGCCGCGATTGAAAGAAACCTGGCCACCCCCGCGCGGGCAGACCGCTTGCCCCGGCGCAGGCCGCATGGCCGGTACCAGTGGCTGGCTGTGCTGGCCGCCTTGCTGTTACTCGGCGCGGTGTGCGCCGCGCCCCTGCTGGCCATTGTCTGGAAGGCACTGTGCAGCGCGCTACCGGTTTTTGACGCGGGCCAGGGCAGCGCCCATGGCAACCCGGGCGCTGACGGCGGGGGCGCCGCCTGGCGTGTTTTGCTGGAGGACGACACGCTGCTGGCCTTGTGGAACACCCTGCGATTTTCCATCCCGGCCGTGCTATTGGCCACGGCGCTGGGCCTGGCGCACGCACTGGCGGCGCGCCGCTCCCTGCTGTTGCGTACCCTGGTGTTTTTACCTTTTGTGGTGTCGCCGGTGATGGTGGCCTTTGGTCTGTTGCTGCTGTACCCGACGTGGACCGGCAGCGTGGGCTTGCTGATCGCCGCCTACGCGTTGCTGGCCTACCCCTTTGTGGCCAAGGCCTTGGCCTCGGCACTGGACAGCATGCCGGCGCATTATCTGGATGCGGCACGCTCGCTGGGCGCGAGTCCCTGGCGCGCGTTCTGGCGCGTCACCTTTCCTTTGCTGCGTCCGGCCTTGCGTCGTGGCGTGGCGTTTGCTGCGGCCACGGCCGTGGGCGAATTTGCCGTCACCCTGTTTTTGTCGCGCCCCGAGTGGGCCACGCTCACCACGCTGATCTACCAGCGTCTGGGCCGCCCGGGTGCGGCCAACCTGGACGCCGCCATGCTGCTGTCCTGCGTGCTGATGCTGCTGGCTTTGGCGGCCTTTGTCCTGATCGAACGGCGCGAGCCCCAGGAGGTATTTGATGCTTGAACTGCGCTCGGTATGCAAGACCTGGCAACCCCGCCGGGGTGAGAAGCGCCAGCTGCTGCGGGAGGTGAACCTGCGCGTGCAGCCCGGCCAGACGGCAGCCATCCTCGGCCCCTCAGGCAGCGGCAAAAGCACCTTGCTGAAAATCGTGGCCGGGCTGGAGCCGCTGGACAGCGGGGCGGTGTGCCTGGACGGGCAGGACATCACCGGCCTGCCACCCGAGCAACGTCACTTTGCGCTGATGTTCCAGGACTTTGCCCTGTTCCCGCACCTGAACGTGCAGGACAACGTGGCCTTTGGCCTGGTGGAGCAGCGTATCGGTAAAGCCGAAGCGCGCGCGCAGGCGCAAGACATGCTGCAGCGCTTTGGCCTGCAGGCCTTTGCGCGCTCCCGCGTGTGGCAGCTTTCCGGTGGCGAGCAGCAGCGCGTGGCGCTGGCCCGCGCACTGATCACACGCCCGCGTGTTTTGCTGCTGGACGAGCCCTTCTCTGCATTGGACGCGCAGCTGCGTGTGCAACTGCGCGAGGAATTCCGCAGCCATATCGCGGCCAGTCAGATGGCCGTATTGTGGGTGACCCATGACGAGGCGGAAGCCCGCGCCATGGGCGCCGTGGGCCTGCGCATGGCGCAGGGGGCCCTGCAACCGGTCTGGTAGTCAGGCGTCCGGGTTCACCAGTTCCGGTGCGGCCTTGAGTTGGGCGTCCACTGCACGCCGTTCGTCAAACACAAAGCAGCCGCCGCTGTAGTGGGCGCCGCCCACTTCCTCAAAGTACTTGAGGATGCCGCCTTCGATCTGGTAGACATGCTCCAGACCCAGTTCGTGCATCAGGATGGCGGCCTTCTCGCAGCGGATGCCGCCGGTGCAGAAACTGACCACGGTCTTGTCTTCCAACTCCGCTTTGTGGTCGCGTACGGCCTGGGGAAACTCGGTGAACTTGGTCAGGCGCCAGTCGATCGCGCCGTTAAAGGTGCCGGCGTCCACCTCATAGTCGTTGCGCGTGTCCAGCGTCACCACCGGGCGGCCATTGTCGTCATGGCCCTGGTCCAGCCAGCGCTTGACGGTGGCGGGTGCCACGGCGGGCGCGCGGCCACGCGCGGGCTGGATGGTGGGGTGGTCCATGCGGATGATTTCGCGCTTGACCTTGCACAGCATTTTCTTGAAGGGCTGTGTGTCAGACCAGCTTTCTTTGGGAGCTATGTCAGCAAAGCGCGCGTCGCCGTGCAACTGCGCGACAAAGCCGCGCACATACCATTCGGGCCCGGCCAGAAACAGGTTGATGCCTTCCTCCGCCAGCAGGATGGTGCCTTTGAGGTGCAGGGCATTGGCGCGTTGCAGTAGCAGTTCGCGCAGCACAGCAGCGTCGGGCAGGGGGACGAATTTGTAGGTGGAGATGTTGAGGATGGAGTTCACGCTGTTGATTTTACGGAGTTGTGTGTCCTGGACATTCGTGCTTCGTGGACTGGCGAATGCCTTTGCGGTGTGGGTGGGGCTGGCGGACCGGGTATCCGTTCTCTGGCCCACGCTCGCCGGCGGCTGGTTGCGGTTCGCCGACTTGGTTTCGTTAACCAGGCTGCTGGTCCGCCCGCTCTGTGGCAACGGCGAATGGGGCCGACGCCCGGACACCCGATCCACCATCCCTGGGGTGCGGGTGGGTGCGCCTACAGGGGGACAACCCGGTGACACTGACGCCCAAATCCTTGGGGACGTCATGCGCCCAGACCCATATTCAGACCCGCCGCCCAGCGCTCGAAACTGCAGCCCGGAGCTGTGGGCACACAACAGCAGTGGCAACCTCCCGCCGGTAATTCCGCAACCGGCGCGAAGCAACCAAATCGGCTGTCCGCACTGGCTCCCCTTTCGCCCCGGCGGGGGTGAAAGGGGTTGGGGGATAGGGGGGGCTACAAAAGCCCCGCAGGGAACAACACCACCACGGCAGTGAACCCCTCACAAACCTACAATCAACAGATGTTTGTACACCTGCGCCTTCACACCGAATTTTCCGTGGTTGACTCCACCTGCCGCATTGACGAAGTCGTCAAGGCGGCGGCCAAAGACAAGCAACCCGCCCTGGCTATCACCGACCTTTCCAACCTGTTCGGTGCCCTCAAGCTCTACAAGGAAGCCCGCGGCAAGGGCGTGAAACCCCTCATCGGCGCGGAAGTGGTGCTGGAGGGCCTGGGCGGCGACCTGCTGGCGGTGTCGCGCATGGTACTGCTGGTGCAAAACAAGCAGGGTTACCTGAACATCTCCGAGCTGATCGCCCGGGCCTACACGCAAAACGTGGTCACCACCGGCGGCAAGCAGCTGGCCGTGGTCAAGCTGGCCTGGTTGAAAGAACTGAACGAGGGCCTGATTGCCCTTTCCGGCGCCCAGGCCGGCCCGGTCGGGCAGGCGCTGGTGCAGGGCGATACCGCGCGTGCCCACGACGTGGCGCTGCAGATGGCCGGCATCTTTACCCACCGCTATTACCTGGAGTTGCAGCGCGCCGGCCGCCCGGAGGATGAAGCCCATGTGATCGCCGCCGTGCAGCTGGCCGCGCGCATGAAGCTGCCGGTGGTCGCCACGCACCCGATCCAGTTCACTTCAGCCGATGACTTTGAGGCGCACGAAGCGCGCGTCTGCATTGCCGATGGCGAAATCCTGGGCAACGCCAAGCGCGTGCGGCGCTTTACCCGCGAGCAGTATTTCAAGTCCATGGCCGAAATGGAGGCGCTGTTTGCCGACATTCCCTCAGCCATCGCCAACACGCTGGAAATTGCCAAGCGCTGCAGCCTGAGTCTGGTGCTGGGCAAGCCGCAGCTGCCTGAGTTCCCCACGCCGTTGGTGGACGGTGTGCGCATGACGCCGGATGATTACTTCCGCTACACCTCGCACGAGGGTCTGAAGGAACGCATGCTGCATCTCTTCCCCAAGGAGGCCGAACGCGAGGCCGCCATGCCGGAATACGTAGAGCGCCTGGAGTTCGAAATCGGCACCATCCTGAAGATGGGCTTCCCCGGTTACTTTTTGATCGTGGGCGACTTCATCAACTGGGCCAAAAAGAATGGCTGCCCGGTAGGGCCAGGACGGGGCTCCGGCGCTGGCTCTCTGGTGGCCTATGCGCTGAAGATTACCGACCTCGACCCGATCAAATACAAGCTGCTATTCGAGCGCTTTTTGAATCCGGAACGCGTCTCCATGCCCGACTTCGACATCGACTTCTGCCAGACCAACCGCAATCTGGTGATCGATTATGTGAAGGACAAATACGGCAAGGACGCCGTCAGCCAGATCGCCACCTTCGGCACCATGGCCGCGCGCGGCGTGGTGCGCGACGTGGGCCGGGTGCTGGACATGAGCTACACCTTTTGCGATGGCATCAGCAAGCTCATCCCCAACAAGCCGGGCACCAGCGTCACGCTGCAGCTGCCACCCACGGACGGCAAGAAGAACGACAAATACGTTTATGCCAGCGAGGCCGAGCCGATTCTGGCCGAGCGCGAGGCCAAGGAAGAAGACGTCAAGACGCTGCTGGAGCTGGCGCGCAAGCTGGAAGGCCTGACCCGCAACATCGGCATGCACGCCGGTGGTGTGCTGATTGCGCCGGGCAAGCTGACCGATTTCTGCCCGCTCTACCAGCAACCCGGCAGCGAATCGGCGGTGAGCCAGTACGACAAGGACGACGTGGAGGCCATCGGCCTGGTGAAGTTCGACTTTTTGGGCCTGGCCACGCTGACCATTCTGGAAATCGCGCGCGAGTTCATCATCAAGCGCCATCCCGGCCAGGAGAACTTTGCCTACGAGAACCTGCCGCTGGACGATGCCAAGGTCTACCGCCTGTTTCAGGAGGGCACGACCGAGGCCGTGTTCCAGTTTGAAAGCTCCGGCATGCAACGCATGTTGCGCGACGCCAAGCCCACGCGGCTGGAAGACCTGATCGCCCTGAATGCCCTGTACCGCCCGGGACCGATGGACCTGATCCCCAGCTTTGTGGCGCGCAAACATGGGCGTGAGGTGATCGAGTACCCGCACCCGCTGGTGGCCGACATGCTCTCCGAGACCTACGGCATCATGGTCTACCAGGAGCAGGTGATGCAGACCGCGCAGATTCTGGGCGGCTACTCGCTGGGCGGCGCCGACATGCTGCGCCGGGCCATGGGCAAGAAGAAGGCCGAGGAGATGGCCGAACACCGCGCCATCTTCCGCGCCGGTGCGGCCAAAAAAGACATCAGCGAGCAAAAGGCCGACGAGGTTTTTGACCTGATGGAAAAGTTCGCCGGCTACGGCTTCAACAAGTCGCACGCTGCCGCCTACTCGCTGCTGGCCTACCACACGGCCTGGATCAAGGTGCACTACACGGCCGAGTTCTTCTGCGCCAATATGACAGTGGAAATGGACGACACCGACAAGCTGAAAGTCCTGTTCCAGGACGCCGAAAAAATGGGCCTGAGCTTTGAGCCGCCCAATGTGAACCGCGGCGTCCACCGCTTCGAGCCCATCTCCGACAAGCAGATCCGCTACGGCCTGGGTGCCGTCAAGGGCACCGGCCAGCAAGCGATTGAGGCCATTGTGGCGGCGCGCGAGGGCAGGGGGCCGACAGCCGAAGCCGGCCCGTTTACCAGCCTGTTTGACTTTGCGCGTCGAGTGGAACGCGGTCGCATCAACAAGCGCTGCGTAGAGGCTCTCATCAAGGCCGGCGCCTTTGACACCCTGCAACTCAATCGCGCCAGCCTGGTGGCCTCCATCGACCTGGCCTTTGACTTTGCCGCCGCCTCGGTGGCCAATGCCAACCAGTGCGGCCTGTTTGACATGGCGGACGATGACCATGGTTCCAGCTCGCAAGAGCCCGATCTGGTCGAAGTCACGCCCTGGGGGGTGAAAGAGCGCCTGACGTTTGAGAAGACCGCCATTGGCTTCTACCTCTCCGGCCATTTGTTTGACGAGGTGGAAACCGAGGTGCGCAAGTTCGCCAAGCGCCCCATCGAAGAACTGCTGGACACGCGCGAGCCGCAACTGCTGGCCGGCATCGTCAACGACCTGCGCGTCATCAACGGCCAGCGCGGCAAGCTCGGCCTGTTCAAGCTGGATGACAAGTCCGCCACCATCGAGGCGCGGGCCGACGAGGCGCTGTTGAATGCGCACAAGAACCTGCTCAAGGACGACGAACTCATAATCGCCATGGGCAAGGCGCAGCCGGACCGGTTCTCGGGTGGCATGCAGTTCACCATCCAGCAGATCTGGAGTCTGGAGCAGGCGCGTTGCCGCTTTGGCAAGTACCTGCGCATCACGGTGAACGGCCGCGCGCCCGACATTGCGCGGCTGGTGAAGGAGTTCCCGGCCCAGCGCGAGCAGTCTGAGCAGGGCGAGCTGGTGCGGGGCTTGGGCATCCGTCTGCAGTTAGCACGCACGGTGGAGGAGCCGGTGGACGGTTGCAAGGGTGCCGAGGTGGTGCTGGCGCTGGGTGAGGAGGCGAAGTTCTATCCGACGGATACGGCGCTGGCGAGCTGGCGGGCGCAGGCGGACCAGGGGCGGGCGGTGATTGCGTATGACTGAGCTATGCGGCCGACCTCTGGTGAAATCAATGGAAGCGCGACTTATGGGGCCAGAAAGAAGTTGGAGATGCCGCGGTTCGCTTCGCTGATGAATGCCACCCTATTGAACCCCGGCGGATCGATGGCGATTGGAATCGCTTCTTGATCGGTCAGCCATTTGGGAAAGGGTGTAATGAAGCCAAAGTGGTGCCCCACGAGCTCGGCGTTGAACTGCACGTGGCTGCCCTTGAGTGCACCGCGCAAGTACTCGGAATGAAACGGCGCGCGCAGTATTTGATCTCCCTGAATGGGGAGCAGCAAAACTTTGCTGTGAACCGTCCCCAAGCTCTGCGGTGTGAGCCCTTGCCCCAGCGGTGCCACCAAAGCGATCTTGTCAAAACGCACAGCGGCAGGCGCAAAGTTGGATTGTTTTTGCAACTGGGGTTGGCTGGAAAAAATGCCGCGCACACGCTCCAGCCAGCGTGCCCACCAAGGCGCAGCGGCGCAATAGTCCGGGTCTAACGCAGCATTTTTGGCGCAATGCGCATCGGCCAGGGCCAGATCGACCTCAGCTCCCGCCGTTACCAAAACCGTGGCCCCGCCCAGCGAATAACCGATGGCGTGAGTCTTTTGCGCGTCGATGCTGTTCCGGAGCGGAGCATTGCTGCGTGCAGCGGCCAAAGCAGCTTTGACTTCATCCACCCGGCTTTGCATTGCCGCTATGGTTTGTTCGCCGCCGATGAATTGGTCTTGCGTATGCTGCGGAGCGACCACCACCAAGCCAAGCTCCGCCAGCGCCGCGGCGGTCAAGTGGTGGTTGCGAAAGCGGCCACTGTTGCCGTGTGACAAGACCACCAAGGGAAAGAGGCCGGTCTTTGGGGTTGCAGGTTTGCCGTTGTGCGCGTAACTGACCTCAAACGGTCCCAAGCGCTTCATATCGGGTACCGCATCGCTGGGGTACCAAAGCCCGTAGGACAGCCCTTTTCCTGCAGGCACTTCGGTTTGTGAATACCCAATGCCCAAAGCCCCAGCTTGGACACACCAGACTGCTATGACGGAGCCAAGCGCCAAGCGCCAGGCGCAAGACGGCGGAAATGCGAGCTGGAGCACATGGGCAGGGCATTGATTCAGACACAGTCACAGCAGCCAATGCGTGCCCTGCATAGGCTTGTCACGTACGGTCCACACCGGGCACAGCATGTGAACAACCTCCATCAAGCTCAACCATTCGGCGAAGGGGTCTGTTTCGGATAGAAGGCTAACTGTGGGTTGAAAGGGAATCCCTGCTTCGCGCGCCAGTACAGCACTGGGTGCCGTGCCCATATGCGTTGCATCCAGTTCAGCGTTTGTGTCGAACTTATCCGAGTAGTTCATGGAGCAGGTCCGTCTTGTTGAAAAGGGCAAAGTACGCCTGCAGTTCGTCCATGTTGAGGGAAGCACGGTGTATTTTCAATAGGGCGCGTATGTCGTCTATGTCGCGCATTCGCGTGGCATCGTTCGCAAAGGCTTGCAGCTTGAATCCGATGAGACCCTCGACGTTGATGATGCGCATGCGGCCCATGGGCGTGTTGCGCTCCGATGCCTGAGCCAGCAGACGGCGCGCGAGGGGCCGATGCGCATAGAGCAAATCCAGGCCTTCTGTTGCACGCACATAGTTGGCGGCGTCTTCACTTCGGTAGATGCATTGATAGCCCAGCTCCAGCAGCGCGTCATGAATCCTGTTGGCAGCTTCAGCTTCCACCAGAAAGTCCACGTCCTTGGTGGCACGCACCACCTGGTGTGCAACCACCGCCAGACCGCCAATCAAAGCCGGTTCAGTGCCGATGCGTGCAAACATCGACAGCGCTTCGCGAATTTGTTCGGCCAAGTTGGACATGTCGGCGGCTTGAAAGGGTGGTTTCGGGCATCATAGCGCCCGCTTGGGAGTGGTGGGGCATCGTGATCGACTTGTGATCGTTTACCAATAGATCGGTTGCTGCGGTTTACGGCACTTCTTGACGCAGGCCGACGTAGCATTCAGGCCGGTTAAGTTACTGCTACTTCTTGAAGCGGGCCGCTTTGGCACTGATGCAATAAGGCACGCGGGACGCAGGCCGCTATGGCACTCCGCTTCGTCCGTGTCCCCCGCCCCTGCGGGGCTCCTCCTTTTACCTACCGAAGCGGAGCGCCACACCGTCCTGCGTCTGCCTGCATGGTGGGCGCGCAGGGGTATTGAATGCATTGGCTGTCCTTGTATTTTTTGTGTTCAGTCGCCGCGTGCCAACAATGCAGGCTGCCGATGACAGTGGGGTAGATGGTTCCGGTAGGTAGAGGAGGAGCCCGCGCAGCGGGCGGGGGACACGGACGGAAGCATCTACCCCGCTGGCATCGGCGTACACAAAGCAGGGACTGCAAGGGCGACACGGACGGAACCATCTACCCTGCTGGCAGCGGCGTACACAAAGCAGCGACAGCAAGGGCGACACGGACGGAACTATCTACCCCACTGGCAGCGGCACACACCAAGACTGCGCCAGTGTTTGCGCTAACGCAAAGGCCCTTCTGTTAGCTGGAAATGGCTGAGCAAGTAAATTTCTAAATGAGATAGACTCTCATTTAGAACAGGCGCTTCCGGGCCTTCCGGAGGCGCGCCACACAGGATATTCCATGCTTTTGTCAGAGTTGCCCAACGGTGCCCATGCACTGGTGGAGCGGGTTTTCAGCGGTGCGCCGGAAGTGGACCGCATCACGGTGCAGCGGCTCGAAGAACTGGGTTTTATTGCCGGCGAGCCGGTGCGCATGCTGCGCCGCGGCCCGGGCGGGCGCGAACCGCTGGCGGTGCAGATTGGCGAAACCCTGTTTGCCCTGCGCTTGGTGGAGGCACAAAGTGTTGAAGTCACACACACCGAAATGGTGGGGGCCTGAGCCATGACCGTGACCCTCACAGCCGACCCCAAGATCATTGCCCTGGTCGGCAACCCCAACTGCGGCAAGACCGCGCTTTTCAATCTGCTCACCGGCGCACGTCAGAAGGTCGCCAACTACGCCGGCGTGACGGTGGAGCGCAAAGTCGGCACGGCCCGCCTGCAAACCGGTCAGACCATTTCGGTGGTCGATCTGCCCGGCTCCTACAGCCTGAATCCTTCCACCCCCGATGAGCAGGTGATGCTGGAGGTGATTGAAGGCCGCCGTGCCGGTGAGGCCGCACCCGATGCCATCGTGGCCGTGGTGGATGCCACCAATCTGCGCATGAACCTGCGCCTGGTGCTGGAGCTCACGCGGCTGGACAAGCCGCTGATCGTCGCGTTGAACATGGCCGATGTGGCCCGTGAAAACGGCCTGAAGATTGATGTGCAATTGCTCTCCAACGAGTTGGGTTGCCCGGTAGTGGAAACCGTGGCGGTGCAAAAAAACGGCCACGCCGCCTTGCTGGCGCAGTTGGCCCTTCAGCTGGCCGCGTTGGCGCAGGCGCCGGGCCCGGTCAGCAGTGCCGCAGCGACCCTGGCCGGTTCTGAGTCCGTGCCTGAAACCCCGGCGCACCTGAGCTCGGCCGAACTGCAGGCCCGCGTGCGCCGCATCCTGGCGCTGGTGTCGCCCCAGGTGCCCACGCTCGGGCGCTTCCAGTACAAGCTGGACGCAGTGGTGATGCACCCGGTGTGGGGGCTGGTGCTGCTGGCCACCGTGCTGTTTCTGATTTTTCAGGCGGTGTTTTCCTGGGCCAATGTCCCCATGGATGTGATCAAGACCACGGTGGCTGCGGCGGGTGCGTGGACCACCAGCCATATGCCGGACGGCCCGCTGCGCAGCCTGCTGGTGGATGGCGTGATTGCCGGCGTGGGTGGCGTGCTGGTGTTTCTGCCGCAAATCCTGATCCTGTTTTTCTTCATCCTGCTGCTGGAAGACTCGGGCTACCTGCCGCGTGCCGCCTTTCTGCTGGATAACCTGATGGGCAAGGTCGGGCTGTCCGGCCGTGCGTTCATCCCGCTGCTGTCCAGCTTTGCCTGCGCCATTCCCGGCATCATGGCCACGCGCACCATCGCAAACTGGAAGGATCGCCTGGCCACCATCATGGTCGCGCCGCTGATGACTTGCTCGGCACGGCTGCCTGTGTACGCACTCTTGATAGGTGCCTTTGTGCCTGCGCGCCAGGTGGGCTGGTTTGATCTGCGCGGCCTGACCCTGTTCGGCCTGTATGTCGCCGGTGTGGTGAGCGCCATGGCGGTGGCCTGGCTCTTCAAGCGGGTGTGGATGAAGTCGCATTACCAGCCGCTGATGCTGGAGCTGCCGCCCTACCGCAAGCCCAGCCTGCGCAACCTGGGGCTGGGCCTGTGGGAACGCGCCCGCATTTTCCTGAGCCGGGTGGGCGGCATCATCTTTTCGCTGATGGTGGTCTTGTGGTTCTTCTCCACATTCCCCGGCCCGCCGGCGGGTTGGGATGCATCCCAGGGCCCTGCCATCCAATACAGCCTGGCCGGCATGCTCGGTCATGCGCTGGAATATGTGTTCGCACCGATTGGTTTTAACTGGCAGATCAGCATTGCGCTGGTGCCCGGCATGGCCGCACGTGAAGTGGCCGTGGGTGCGCTGGGCACGGTGTATTCGCTCTCGGCGGCCGACAGCGGTGTGGCCGAGTCGCTGGCGCCGGTGATTGCGCAGGGCTGGTCGTTGGCCACGGCCTATGCGCTGCTGGCCTGGTTTGTGTTTGCGCCGCAGTGCCTGTCGACCCTGGCCGTGGTGCGGCGCGAGACCAACTCCTGGAAGTACCCACTGCTCATGGCCGGCTACCTGTTTGCCCTGGCCTACGCGGCGGCCTTTGCCACCTTCCGTATGACCCAGGCCATGGGCGGCTAAAGGCGATGGTCCAGTCCCTCACCGTGGCGCTCATCGTGGGCTGCTGCTTTGCCTATGCGCTGTGGACGCTGGCGCCCAAGGCGCTGCGCAGTCGCCTGGCAACAGCGCTTCTGAAAATGCCGCTGCCTTTGCTGGTGCAAAAACCCTTGGCCGCCGCGGCGCGTCAGCAGGGCGGTTGCGGCTGTGACGGCTGTGATCGGTCGGACAGCCAAAAAACCAAGCCTGGCCAGGCCCTGGCGGATTCACTGGAGGCGCAAGGGTTGAAGCCCATCACCTTGGTGCGCGGCAATTACGCCAAAAAAACGCCGCATCAAGCGCCGCGTTAATTCCTTAGCGCGCCAACTCCTGCGCCGACCAGACCAGAATCATCGGTGGTGGTGCGCGTCCGTTTTCATCCAAGGGCAGTTTCTCCGCCTTGTCGATGGCATTGAGTGCGGCATCGTCCCAGGACCTGGTGCCACTGGACTTGGTGATCTTGCGGCTCAGGATGCTGCCGTCCGAGGCGGTGCGGATCTCGATCTCGGTGGTGGGGTTGCCGCTGACGGTTTCGGTGTAAGTGTGGAAGCGTTTGATGTAGGCGCGGATGCGGCCCTTGTAACTGTCTGAGGGCGCCTTGGCTTCCAAAGCGGTGCTGGTGGAACCCTGTGCACCGTTGCCGCCCGCACCGGCCAGGCCGGCCATGCGTTTGATGTTCTTCTGGCGCTGTTCCTCGATTTGCTGCGCGTCTTTCAAGTCCTGTTTGCGCTGCGCCTCATCCTTGGCTTTAGCGAGTTTGTCGGCCTGTTCTTTCTTCTGCTTTTCTGCCAGCTCTTTTTTCTGCTTCTCGAGCTTGTCCTTTTTGTCCTGCTCCAGCTTGGCTTGTTTTTGCTGTTCGAGTTCAGCCTGCTTTTTCTTTTCCAACTCGGCCTTTTCCAGCGCCAGCTTCTTTTCCTTGAGTTGCTTGGCTTTGGCCTTTTCCTTCAGCAACGCAATGTCGGCCTCGGCCTTGGATGTATCGGGTGGCGGGACGACGGGCTTGGGCAGTGGCTTGGGTTCCGGTTTGGGCTGGGGAGGCGTGGGTGGGGGCGGCTCAGCAACCGGCTCCAGTTCCGGCGCAGGCGCTGCGGCCTGAATCGGCACGCTGGCCCACAGTTCGGCCTGAAACGTTTCCTGCACGGCGTCACGCTTCCACTGCACACCCATGGACAGCACGGCCAGCAGCACCAGGTGGGCCACGATGGCCAGCCCCAGCGCACGCAGCAATCCCGGCGTGGGCGGTGGCGCAAATTCCAGGTGACGGGGTGCAGTTGACATGCCTTGCGTGCTGCGTGAACGCCTTAGTTAACCAGCTGCACAGACAGGCCTACGCGTTGAATGCCCGCGCGCTGCAAGGTGTCCATCACGCGCACCACGCTCTCGTATTTCACGTTCTTGTCGGCACTGATCACGACCGCCGTGCCAGCTGCTGCGGCGCTGCCCTTGGCACCCTGGGCGCGCTGAACCGCCGCGGCCAGATCCCTCAATGCGATGGGGGCGGTCTGGGCGTCGGTTTTGAGCTCGAGCTTTTCATTTTTTCCCACGACCACCTGGATGATCTGGTCCGGCTGGCGCGCGGCCTTGCCCACGCTGGGCAGGTCGATCAGACTGGGGGTGATGAGGGGCGCGGTCACCATGAAGATGATGAGCAGCACCAGCATCACGTCGATGAAAGGCACCATGTTGATTTCGTTGATGGTGCGGCGTCCGCGACCATGGCTGCGACCGGCGACAGCGGGCATATCGTGCTCCTTGCGCGTGCGGATTAACGGGCAGCCGGTGGCGGGGTTTGCGCGCCGACGTTGCGTTGCAGGATGTTGGAGAACTCTTCAATAAAAGTTTCCTGCTGGATGGCGATGCGGTCCAGGTCGCGGGCGAAGCGGTTGTAGGCCACCACAGCCGGGATGGCGGCAAACAGGCCGATGGCGGTGGCAACCAAGGCCTCGGCAATGCCGGGGGCCACGGTGGCCAGCGTCACCTGGGTCAGCGCGGCCAGGCCGACAAAGGCGTGCATGATGCCCCAGACCGTCCCAAACAAACCCACATAGGGAGAGACCGAGCCCACCGAGGCCAGGAACGAGAGGTTGGTTTCCACCACATCCATCTCGCGCTGAAAGCTGGCGCGCATGGCGCGCCGCGCGCCGTCCATCAGCGTGCCGGCGTCGGTGATGCGGCGCTCACGCAGTTTTTGGTACTCGCGCATGCCGCTGGCAAAAATGCGTTCCATCGGGCCGCAATGGCTGGCGCGTTTGCTGGCGGCGTTGAACAGGTCGTTGAGGCTGGCGCCGGACCAGAATTCGCGCTCGAACTCCTCGTTCTGGCTCTTCACCTTTTTCAGCGAAAACAGCTTGCGGAAGATGGCCGCCCAGCTGGCAATGGATACCACCATCAGCAGCAGCATGACGGCTTGCACCACGGCGCTGGCGTTGAGCACCAGGTGGAGGATGGAAAGGTCTTGGTTCATGGTGTGGTTCGGGTCAATCAGGCCAGCAGGCTACGCAGCCGCGCGACCGCAGTGTGCAATTGCGCCATGGAACTGGCAGTGGAAAAACGGATGAACTGGGCAGTCTGGGCCGTGCCGAAATCGCGCCCGGGTGTGACCGCCACATGGGCACGGTTCATCACTTCCAACGCGAAATCCCAGCTGCCGTTGACACCGAGTTGGGCGCAGGCGGCTGAACAGTCGGCCCAGGCGTAAAAAGCGCCGTCCGGCATGACCGGCACGGTCAGGCCCAGGGCGTTGAGGGCCGGGATGAAATAGTCGCGCCGGGCTTTGAACTCATCCCGACGCTGCTCATAAAGGGCAATGCTTGCGGGCTCGAAACAGGCCAGGGCGGCGTGCTGGGCAACGGTGCTGGGGCAGATAAACAGGTTTTGCGCCAGGCGTTCGATGACGGGTACCAGTTTCTCGGGCACCACCATCCAGCCCAGGCGCCAGCCCGTCATGTTGAAGTATTTGCTGAAGCTGTTGAGGCTGATGATGGAGTCGTCTATCGCCAAGGCCGTCTGGCCGTATTGCGCATCGAAGCTCAGCGGGAGATATATCTCGTCCACCAGCGTGATGCCACCGCGTGACTGCACCACCTGGTGAATGCGGCGCAACTCGTCCGGGTGGATGCTGGTGCCGGTGGGGTTGGAGGGCGAGGCCAGCAAGACACCGCGGGTGCGCGCGCTCCAGGCCGCTTGCACCTTGTCGGCAGTGAGCTGAAAACGCTCGGCTGCGGTGGTGGGCAGCAGCACCGCCTTACCGCCAGCGGCGCTGACGAAGTGTCGGTTGCAGGGGTAGCTGGGGTCGGGCATCAGCACCTCATCGCCCGCATCGATCAGCGCCATGCAGGCCAGGTGCAGGGCGGCTGACGCACCGGCGGTGATGACGATACGGCCGGCCGGCACGCGGGCGTTGAAGCGGGTGGCGTACCAGTCGGAGATGCGCTCGCGCAGCGGCATCAGCCCCAGAGCCGGCGTGTACTGCGTCAGGCCGTCGTGCACAGCGCGTGCTGCGGCCTCCTGCACCAGCGGCGGGGCGGTGAAGTCGGGTTCACCAATGTTCAGGAACACCATGGGCGCATCCGTGTGCGCAACGGTCTTGCCCAGCTCGGCCGCGGCCTTGGCCACTTCCATGACATAAAAAGGCTCTATGGCTTGGGCGCGCGCGGAGATCTGCATGGATGGACTAATCAGCGCGGCTTCTTGCCGCGGTCGGATTCGACCTCGGCGGCACGCAACTGCGGTGCCAGGCCGTTGAGCACGGCGTTGACATACTTGTGGCCGTCGGTGCCGCCAAATTCCTTGGCCAGCTCCACGCATTCGTTGATGACCACGCGCCAGGGCACGTCCAGGCAGTGCTGCATCTCGTAGACGCCGATCCACATCACGCCATGCTCGATGGGCGAAATCTCGGCCCAAGGGCGGTCCAGCAGGGGTTGGATCAGCACATCCAGATGGCGGGCCTGATCGGCGCAACCGTGCAGCAGCGCGTCAAAGTGGGCCGCATCGGCCTTGTTGAAGCCGGCCAGGTCACGGGTAAACGTGTCTACATCCTCCACCGGATTGCAGCCGACGATGAATTGGTACAGGCCTTGCAACGCAAATTCGCGCGCACGGCTGCGGTCGGACTTGCTGCCGGCCTTGCGGGCGCCGGTGCTGGTGACGCCAGTGCGGGCCTGGCGCGGAGGGCGCGCAGGGGTGGAAGGGTGGTTGAAATCGCTCATCCAATAGTCTCCAGCAGGTTGGCCATTTCGACGGCTACGCGGGCCGCATCGCGGCCTTTTTCTTCCTGACGGGCCTCGGCCTGCTCCAGGTTTTCGGTGGTCAGCACAGCGTTGGCAATCGGCAGCTGGTAGTCCAGGCCGATGCGGGTAATCGCGGCGCCGGATTCGTTGGCTACCAGTTCAAAGTGGTAGGTCTCGCCCCGGATGATGCAGCCCAGGGCCACCAGTGCGTCATAGCTGGATTTCTCGGCCATGCCTTGCAGGGCTACCGCCACTTCCAGCGCGCCGGGCACGGTGATATGGGTGATGTCTTTCTCGGCCACGCCCAGTGCCAGCAACTCGGCCTTGCAGGCGCTGGCCAGTGCGTCGGTAATGTTGGCGTTAAAGCGCGCTTGCACGATTCCGATCTTGAGTTTCTTGCCGTTCATGCGGGGGTCAATTGCGGCAACGGTGCCTTTGTCTGCGCCAAACATATGAATGTCCCTTGTGTGTTATTTGCTGATGTAGCCAGTGATTTCCAGGCCGTAGCCGGTCATGCTGGGCATGCGGCGCGGGCTGCCGAGCAGGCGCATTTTGTGCACGCCGCACAGGCGCAGCACCTGTGCGCCAATGCCGTAGCTGCGCAGGTCCATGCGGCCCCGCTCGGGGCCGTGGGCGGCGCGCGCGGTGCCTTCAAACTGGGCCAGCAATTGCTCGCCGCTCTCGCCACAGTTCAGCAGGACGACCACGCCCTTGCCCTCGGCGGCGATATGCGCCAGGGCAGATTCCAGGCTCCAGCTGTGCATGGTGCGGTTGACTTCCAGGGCATCCAGCACGGACAGCGGCTCGTGCACACGCACGGCCACGGAATCCGCAGGGCTCCACTCGCCCTTGACCAGCGCCAGGTGGATGCCGCGACCGGTGGTGTCACGGAAGGCGTGGGCGGTGAATTCACCGGCTGCCGTTTGGATGCTGCGCGTGCCCACCTGTTCGATCAGGGACTCGACGCGGCTGCGGTGCGCGATCAGGTCGGCAATGGTGCCGATCTTGAGGCCATGCTCGGCAGCAAACAGCTGCAGATCGGGCAGACGGGCCATGGTGCCGTCGTCGTTCATGATTTCGCAGATGACCGACGCGGGCGAGCAACCGGCCATGGCAGCCAGATCGCAGCCGGCCTCCGTATGGCCGGCGCGCATCAGCACACCGCCGTCCACGGCTTGCAGTGGAAAGATATGGCCGGGCTGCACCAGATCGGCTGGCACGGCGTTACGGGCCACGGCAGCTTGCACGGTGCGGGCACGGTCAGCAGCGGAAATGCCCGTGGTGACCCCTTCAGCGGCTTCAATCGAGGCGGTGAAAGCGGTGCCTTTTTTGTCGCCATTGCGGGCGGTCATGGGGGGCAGTTGCAGGCGCTCGCAGCGTTCGCGGCTGAGGGTCAGGCAGATCAGACCGCGGCCGAACTTGGCCATGAAGTTGATCGCATCGGCGCTGACGTGGTCGGCCGCCAGAATCAGGTCGCCCTCGTTCTCGCGGTCTTCTTCATCTACCAGGATCACGATCTTGCCGGCGCGCATGTCGGCGACGATGTCTTCGATGGGCGAAATGGCGACGGGGGTGAGGGCGGTTGCGGGTGCATTCATGGGGGCAAAAAGGGGAAGAGGGTTAAACAGTTACGGCAGCGTTTAGGCCGTCTGCGCAGGGGCCGTCAGCATGCGCTCCACATAGCGGGCGATCAGGTCAATTTCCAGATTGACGCGGCTGTCTGCGCGCAAGACGGATAGGGCGGTGTTTTCTACGGTGTGCGGAATCAGGTTGATGCAGACCTCGCAGCCTTCCGGCAGGTCGACCACACGGTTCACGGTCAGGCTGACACCGTTGATGACGATGGAGCCCTTGTAAGCCAGGAACTTGCCCAGCTCCTTGGGGGCCAGGATGCGCAGATCCCAGCTCTCGCCGACTTGGGCAAAGTGCGTCACCGTGCCGACGCCGTCCACGTGGCCGGACACCAGGTGGCCACCCAGGCGGTCGTTGGCGCGCAGGGCCTTTTCCAGGTTGATGGGGCCCTCGCTGTCCAGCCCGGCGGTTTTGTCCAGCGATTCGGCCGAGATGTCGACGGTGTAACGGTTGGCTGCGGCATCCAGCGTCGTGACTGTCATGCAGGCTCCATTGAGCGCGATGCTGTCGCCCAGGCCCACGTCGTCCAGATAGTGCGCAGGGCAGGAGATGGTCAGGCGCTTGCCATGCGATGAAGAGCCCAAGGCGTGAACGGCGGCGATGCGCCCTACGCCGGTGATGATTCCGGTAAACATCCGCGTATTTTCGCAGGGATTGGGGTGTGCCAGCGGGGATGCCCAAAAAATGCTGTTTTGCGGGTGTTTTTCCTATTCCAAGCTGGCCCGGAATTTTGGAGGTATCCGTGCGAGAACCTCGGGTCGGGCGGTGGGCGCTGCTGCCTTCAGGGCAGCCCTGAAGTTCTCCAGCGCTTTGGCTTCGTCCCTGGCTTGCGGCGCAGCATAAATCAGCCCCAGTTTCAGCCAACCATCAATCGCTTGGCCAGGCCAGGTTCTGTTTCGGGTTTCAAGGGCCATGATCGCCAGTTCAGGGTCACGGATGCGCATCCCTAAGTTGTACGCCGTCTTTACCAGTTCGAAGTCGGCTGCGCCACCGCGAAGCAACTCCTTGGCGCGCTGCGCTGCGTCATGCTCCCTTCCCGATCGACTCCATAACGTCACTTCCAAGGTCTTTAGCCCGCTGGCGCCGGGTTGCTGCTGACGAATTCTTTCAATCATTTGCCCAGCCTTGGCGAGGTCTCCCTCCTGCAGATAACCTCGCGTAAGGTTTGTCATGATTGCCAAGACGTAGGGTCGTGAGGCGAGCACAGATTCCCAGATCCAGTTGGCGTTCTTCCAGTCCCCCCAACCGGCGAACGAATCGGCCACGATCGGCGTCAATTTGCGGTAGTGCGGGTTGATTGCCATGCCTTCGCGCAATGTGGTCAGCATGGCCTCCTTGGTCTTGTCCCAATCCGGATCATTGGGACTGGAGGACTGCCGGATCGTCAAGGCGGTCTTAACTGCCCGCACTAACTTGCTTTCGCACTCGATGGCCTGTTGTGCAATGTAAACAGCAAACAGACTGCACAGCGCCGTCAATGCAAAGGCCAATTGCCTTTTGCGCGCACCCCAGGCGTAGGCATGTGATCCCAAAGTGTGACTGCGGAGGTTGAGCCTTGCGTCCGATGCGGCCAGCAATGCGAGACTCAGCGCAAACAGGGCTCCTGTGCAGGCCATTCGCCACGGAAATCCTGCATTGCTTACCAAGAGCAGCATCGACAAACTCAGGAGCGTGAAGGCGCGCACCGGGAGTTCCTGTTGGCTTTCTGCTGCCCTGATGGACCAGGTAAGCCAGGTGGATCGCACGAGGTACGCGACCATTAACAACAGAAATATCCAGCCGGTTAAACCGTACTCAGCGATCAGTTGCAGATACTCGTTGTGCGCGTAGTAGTCCGTCTCGATGATGGTGTCGGATGCCTGGAAAAGGGGAACCTGCACTTCCCATGCACCAGCGCCAACACCCGCCAGGGGGTGGGCTGCAATCATGCGTAAGGTGTCCTTCCACATGACGGTGCGCGTTGAAAATGACCCTTTTGAATATTCGCTTGGCTTGGCCAATGACATCACCCGTGAAGTGGCTCGCTCCAGAGCGTTGGTGCCGCTATCTTCCTTGAGGATTAGCGGATTTCTTGTGGTAATCGAACTCAATAGGGAGACGGAAACCACAAACACCAGGAGCAGTCCCACCCAATGCCTGACTCGCCACCCAGATGAAACGACTTGCCTCCGGCACAGGTACAGCAGTCCCGGAAGTACGAGCAGCGTGAGCAACAGGCCAGTCAGCGCAGATCGCGTGCCCGTCATCATCAACGCTACGACATTGAACCCCAGTGCGAATGTTAAAAAGTAGACAGAGGTCTTGTCGCGTACCCGCGTCATTAGCAGAACTGAATAAGGGAAAGTGCAAACCACAAACTCACCGAAAAAGTTACGGTTAACGAAGGTTGATGCTGGGTTAGGCCCCTGCGCGAAAAACGAAAAATCCCCCCAGAACTGCAATGCAGTCCACAAACAGGCTGTGACGGCTCCGAGGTGGATCCCCCACACCACGGTGGTAACCAGGTTCAGAGAAAATGAATTGAGTCCCAGAAAAAAAATCAGGCCGAACACAAACCACCTGACCGCCTCAACGCCAGCAAGATAGGTGTGCGACCAGGCCATACTGCCCAGTGCATACAGACACAAAGTAAGGGGCAGCAACAGCAAGGGATGTAAATGCACTTTGTATTTGCCGGTACGCATGTCCCAAAAGTAACTGAGTGCCGTGGCAAGCGCAAAGAACGAGATCAAGATGGACTTGAGTGTGTCTTGAACCAGCTCTTCAGTAGGTGAGCCCAACGCAGGGGCCAGCACCATCATCACGGCAAACAGCAGTGCTGTTCGAGTGGCGTGCATCTAAAACAGGTCACTGCCGCTGCGGCGCGCGGCGATGCGCAGATCGGGTCCGCAGCGGGTGCAGGAGTGAAACTCCAGAGGCACTGCTTGTGCCAGACTCGACAAGGGGCCGAAATGCGCCATACCCTGGCCTAGCCCTATCCATTTGGGGGCCAGGTAGACAACAAATTCGTCGACCAACCCATCTCTGATCAGTGCACCGTTCAGCGTGCCGCCTGCCTCCACGTGCACTTCGTTGATTTCCCTCACAGCCAAGTCTCGCAACATGGCGGCGAGGTCCACCTGGCCACTGCCGTTGGGTAAGAAAGTGACCGTCGCACCAGCCGACTCAAGTTCAGCTTGCTTCGCTTCTTGGCGGGACGCTGTGTAAAGGTAGCGCGGCCGATTCGCTGCAAAAACATGGGCGTCCGCCGGGGTGGCGAGCTGGCTGTCCACGATCACAATGGCGGGTTGGCGATGCGTCTCTATGCCCCGCACGTCCATTCGTGGGTTGTCATGCGCGACGGTACCTCTGCCGGTGAGCAAGGCACACGCGCGCGCGCGCAGCATGTGCCCATCCATGCGCGACGTCTCAGAAGTGATCCACTGGCTAGCGCCATTTTCCAGAGCCGTCTTGCCGTCCAGCGAGGCTGCGAATTTCATGCGCACCCACGGTGATCTACGAACCATGCGGCTGAAAAAACCGATGTTGAGTTCGCGCGATTGGGCCGCACCGGTGCCAACCTCCACCGAAATGCCGGCAGCACGCAAGCGTGCGAAGCCCCGGCCCGACACCAAAGGGTTGGGGTCGGCGATGGAAGCCACGACCTTCGTGATGCCAGCCGCTGCAAGTGCATCGCAACAGGGCCCAGTGCGTCCTTGGTGGGAGCAGGGTTCCAGCGTAACGTAAGCCGTCGCACCAACTAATGAATGCCCGCGGTTGCGCGCATCCTGCAACGCCATGATTTCGGCATGTTCAGCACCGGCGCGCTGGGTATGCCCTTGGCCAAGCAGTTCTCCAGTATCGCTGTAGATGACGCATCCGACGTGCGGATTGGGAGACGACAGCGTCAGGCTCTGCTCAGCAAGCAGCAGAGCTTGCTGCATACGTTGTTCTGTAAATGCCATGGGTCGATGATTGAAATCAGTTGGGTTGTGCTGAGCATGTCGATTCAGGAATGACGACAAAGAATTTTTGCCAAGAGAGCAAACCTACTATTTCCAGCACTTGTCTCGCAAAGCGCCGCTAGTGGTCTCAGTGCCACCCACGATGATTCCGCGTAAACCCGTCGACGTGAGAGTGAAGGTGCCGCACTCGTCGCTGGCCATGCTGCCACCGGTGGCAGGCACCATGCGGATCGTGTAACTCGAAGCGTTGGTGAGCGGCGTTATGCCCAGTGGAATAGTGAGGTTGTAGAGTGCAGTGCTGTCGGCCGGGGATTGTTTCAGGCTGGCGGGAACGACGTCAATGATTTGATTGGGTGTTGCCGCGCGATCTTCCTTGTAGCTGTCATTCGCCGCATAGAACCGCTGCATGAACTGGGCCACCTGAAGTAACTGGGTTCTGGCATCGGCCCGCCGCGCTCTGGCGACATAACTGGTGTACGAGGGGATGGCAACGGCGGCCAAAATGCCAATAATGGCCACCGCAATCATGAGTTCGATCAGGGTGAATCCCCTGGTGCTGAGCTTCGGTTCGAATGAGTGGGAACGCATGGGTAGAACTCCAAGTCTTGCAAGGTCTGATGCTAGCGCATGAACAGCTGTCGCCAAGTCCGTTTAACCTTGCTGGGGGCACAAGGAATGCCTGTCTGCGCTCCACAAAATTTCTTGATTTCCGGAGGAGATGGGCAATTGGAGTCGCCCGGGCGGCAGTCGGTTGGTGGTAGGGCGAAACAACTACCAGTGTTGCTGACCTGGCAAATGACAACCGGTGGTCCGATGGGGCCCTTGGACAAGGACAGCCGGCTGCAGCCAATACATCCCAAGTACACATCGGAATCGGGGCGCGCACCTGTCAACAGGTCAAACACATAGCTCCAGGCGTTGCCGGATTGTGTTTGGGTACAGGGGTCGCTGCTACTTGAAGGCGAGATGGTGTAGGCCAGAACCAATCGCCCGAAAAGTGAGGCCATGGGGTATACCATCCGCTCGCCACTGGATGGCATGTCAAGGAACCAGCCTTTCTTGGTGGTCCAATCGATCGCGTTTTTGGTTTGACTATAGCCGCTCAGCGAGACATTCTGCGTCGTTAGATTGGCATTGGTGGACACATAAGTGCCGGCTATCGCGGACCCCAGGGTTTGCTGTACCAGGTCGCTTGTGCGGTTGGCCTCTAGCAGCGTCGTGGTGCTTGCCCCAAATGCCACGCTGTCCCAGATGCCGTAAAAGGATTGCGTGCTGCCCGCGGCCGTGTCACCCGTATCAAAAAGTTTGCCGGTTCCAAAAGTGACGACGCGGCCGCCATTGGGGTGGTCCACGATAGCCGGTGGCGCCGTAACCGGCTTGGTGCTTCCCGCTGCATACAACTTGCTGGCGGAACCTCCGGCCAAGTCAAATTTCCACATATTGCCCTTGAGGTCGCCGGCGTACGCGCCAAGGATGCGTTTGTTGCTGTCCAGTGCCAGCGTGACGCCGCTCAGCCCATTGCCACTGCCCACACCAGTGTCAATGTCTTGGATAAACGCCCCCGTATTCAGGTTCGCAACGTACAGGTGCGCCTTGCCATCAGCTCCGTAGTAGCCATTACCAAACACCGCCACCCAGGTGCCGTTGGGTAAAAGACCGGTCTGGACGTCGGCAAGCGTGTAGCCCAAATTCCCGAAACCGGTAGAGGCTGACGTTATCTCCCATTTGATGTTGGAGGCACTCATGCCCATACTGGGAGAAGGCGTCAGCGTGGTCACATCAATGGCAAAAACTTCCTTCCCACCGGCGCCCAATGAACCAACCAACAGGTTCGACCATTCGGACGCTGCACAATTCCTGTTCGCGGTGCCCAGGCATGCATCTACTTCGGTCGTAGTTCCATCTACATAGTAGGTGTGGCTATAGCTTCTGCTTGCGAGCAGGTGCAGATTGGGCATGATCGCGCGCGGCACGAAGGCAAATACCTCCACACCCGTGGTGTCCCTGAAGCCATGCAACATGCCGTCATTGGCACCTGCGAACAGCACGCCTTCCGTGCGCGCTTTCTTGAGTTGCACATAGGCACTGTAGCTGGCCTGACCATTGCTGCCAGCGGGCAGTTTGTCGTAGCCCATGTCCAGGGCACCGCCGATAAAGGTGGGTGTCGAATTAATAATGTCACCCAGGAGTTTGGTGCGCGTCCGGTACGACCGGGGTGTCGTGATAATGCCGTTGACCGTCACGTCCTCATTGCTCTGGTCGCCTCGTAGGAAGTTGATCAGATTGGCGTTGCTGCCACCAACAACATTGCTGGTTACGTAGGTATTGGACGAGTCGAAATTTCCATAACCAGAACCGTTCCAAGTGTAAATATTACGGGAACCAAAGGCTGGAATGCCGTTGCCGGTTGCGGCTGCCGTGCCGGGATTGGGTTGGCAAAAAGGAAGCAGGGTGGCGTTTTCGGTTGAGTTTTCGGTAATCTGCCAGGCAATGCATTTGTCTGCAGCACTACCGGCGTCCAAGACCGTGGCAATAATGTCGCCGTTCCATGAACCCGTGGTGTAGCGAGGGCTGTATTTGCGCGTATTGGTGACCAATGCCGCCGCGGAGGCGGCCACGCCTGACTGGGAAGAATCGACCAGGTTGATTTCAGCCAACATGCCTTCCACCGCATTGCTCAGTTCGCCGGAATTTTTGGCGCTCAACAGTCGACCACGCCCATTGATGGTGGCATGCCACATGTCGTCCACCGCCTCTTCCTGGTCGCCAACGGCGGTCGGCCATCCGGTGACCGAGGTTCCCGCAATATTGGTGTTGGGAAGCTGAGGCGATGCGGACAGGTTGGCCAGCGTCGCAGGGGTTTGAGTCAAGGTGCCGTAGATGCCAAGACCCACCGCGTAAAACCCCATGTTTTGCCAGAAGGATGGATTGGAAACCAGGCCGTTGGTGGTTACTTGTTTGACATTGTTGGGTAGGTCAGTGCGCAGATCGGTAATCCAGTATTTCATGGCAACGTCTGCCATGGTGTCGGTACCACCCCCTGGGTAAGGGTTTTGACTGCCGTTGTAGCTGTAGCTAAGGGCCGATCCTGACGGCGTGCTGCCAGCGATGGCGGTTATGGCTGTTCCATCCACATTGCCCACCCCAATGCTGCCCGTGCTGTCGTTGTAATACCCGTCGGTGACCAGCATGGCGTAGTTGCGTCTGCAGGAAAAGTGCTTTGCACGCGCCGTAGCGTCATCGGAGCCAGAGGTGGTAATAAAGGTGGACCCTATGGAAGTGGGGTCGGGCGAGTTGGACCAGGGCCCTTTGATGTCAGCACGCTTGTAATACTCACCCACGGTTTTGAGCGCCAGCCGGTTGGGTGTGCCAGGGACGGATCCTGTGCGAGCGTGAAGCCAGTCGTAAAAGGCCTGCTTGCGCGCGGTGTCAAACAGGCCAACGCCCGAGTCCAGCGTACCACCGTCCAGCGTATTGATAACGCCCCAACCCAGGCGAAGGCTGGCGGTCAGATTTTGGAATGCGTAGCCCAGACCGGTTTTGGCCAAGTCGAGGCGGTTGCTGTGGTATTTCTTCCAAATTGCGTAATTGAGCTGTTCATCGGCCACGGTGCAATAGGTACTGGTGGCAGTGCCTCCAGTGCAATCTGTTCGATCCAGAAACTTGGGCAAGTGCTGAGACGCATTGCTGTTGGTTACGATGTTGGGATAAACGAGGCCGGTCTCAGCGCCCGCAGCAAGGGGAGATGGTGCATTTGCGCTATTTAGCGAGGATGCACTGACGGATGGAATGAAGTAAGCCGTTGCCAGCAAGGGATCGCGAAACGGGTCGCCCCCCGCGCTGTTTGTGCTGGTAATTTTGCCTGGCCAGACCACATTCTTTCCGTTGCCATCCTTGTAAAAATAAACGGAGAAGTCTGCGGTAGACGGTGTGCCAACGGCTGTCAGTGCGGCAGCGGTAGACCCGTCGTAGCCAATGCGCGGTTTGTAGCGTACGCGGGGGTCGTAGTGGATGCCGTTGACATCGGGTGAAAGTTGAGCGTACTCGATGGCGCCAGGTGTGACGCTGTTCCAATAATTACTGCCGCTTGCGCTCGACGGGTCATCTGTCAAGCAGGTAGTGGCGCCCATTGGTGTCCAGTAGGTAGTGCCGGCGACGACCGGGTTATTCGACCTGGTGAAGCCGCTCGTCGTGGTAGTGCGCCTGTAGACCTGTGAACTGTAGGTTACGAGGACGCCGGCGGAATAGTTTTGATTGATCCAGTTGGCAGGTGGACATGCCGTTGCATTGCGTTTGTAAGTCCCAAAATCCAGCGGACTGGTCACCAGTACATTCGCAGCATAGGTGGCGCCGCTAACCCATGTGCTACTGGCAACTGAAGGCGGGTTGTACGTACAAGTCGTGGTCATGGACAGGGTGTCGCTGCAACTCGCGGTGTTGCTGGCAGAGCCTGGCCCGGTACGGCCATAAACACCCTGTGTGCCACCATACTGATAAATAAACTGGGCAGGCATCGACGCCGAGTCATCGAACATCAAGACCAGATTGGGCTCTACCGATGCACTGCGAGTCAGCAGCGGTATTTGAGAAGGTTGCGCATGCGCTAGCGTGCATACAGCCAACCACAAGATACCACTCAGAATCTGGACACTGCGATGCATCTTGGACATGACTCGTTCCTTCTATTCAACTTCAATAGTGGACTGCAGCCACACTTCAGAGCCTGAGGGGCGCCCGGTGCCGGCAGCCACTTCGGGCCCAAAGCCACGTGCAGTGATGACAAAGGAGGCAGGGGCAACGACGGTGGTGGGTGTGCCACTGCTTGTCAGCTCGATCATGCACTCGGGGGCTCGCTTGTAGGTGGCAGTGCCAACCAGGCTGGTGGGTAGTACATAGGCGCCACCGCTGTCCCATGTGGACGTGCTTTCCCATTGAAGGGTGTTTGCCACCGACATGCTGCCGTCGACGAATGTGGTGGCGTAAGTGGCTTCGGCGGAGCTGGTGTCACCTGCATGGACCTTGAGGAACTTGATGGCAGATGATTCGCAGTGACGCAATGCAATTTCTGCAGCTTCCATTGCCAAGGCGGTAGTGCGTACGTTGCCAGCAATGCTCTCCGTAGAACTGGCGCTGCGCATGCTGGTGGCTGCCAGCAACGAGATGATGACAAGCAGGATCAGCGCCACGATCAGCACCACGCCCCTCTGACATTGCTTCGTTATTTGATTGGGTGTAAGCATCAGATTGAGGTGACCTTGTGCGGAACTGGCATCGCCTGGGCTCGTGGTAATGGATAAGGCTAGGGCAGCCATAGTTGCCTGTTTCTAAGTGAAACTGTGGTGGTGTAGGCACGGCGCAGCCGCAGATCGGGGGCGCTGACATTGAGATTGCCCTGGCAATCGTCATAACGTGCCGACGCCGCGTCCGAGACCACTGGGTTCTCGCTGCGCACCAGCACGCAAATACGCACTGCAATGACTTTGCCCCAATCAGCCTGCGCCACGACTTCGTTGGCACGTAGATAGCCGGCTACTGATGCTTTAGTTGCGGTTGCCGTCGTCGTTGCGTTAGTGACCACGGTACCGTACAGGAATTGCATGTCTTCTACGTTCTCCACCAGAGGTTGGCCATTCGCACTGGCACTACCCTTGCAATACAGGCTGGGAACTACCGTGTTGGACGAGGTCCCGGTAAAGCTCGGTATCGCAACCGTGGCGTTGCCTATGTAAAACCGGTTGTCCGCTACGGAGTAGGTTGCGCTGACAGCCGTGGTGGGAGTGGTGACGGGGAAGGTGGCAGTAATGGTTGGCAAACCGCTACCGACGCAGTCTGCCGGGCCGGATGCGGTTGCATTCGTGTTGTAGCGATCTGCCTCGAAATTTATCGCAATCGAGTCGGGTGATGTGGAGGTGCCGCACGCAGTCAGCGTGTCGAGCGAGGTCGCGGTCAAGATGTCACTGAACTTGCCATCGCAACCCCGAATGCTGAAGGCTGAGAGCGTGAACGTAGCAGGTGTCGTTGTAAAGGGGGTGGTGCCGTATACAGGATTGCGACGCGACAAATCTGCCCTGTTAGGCTGTGCTGGGTTATTGCCCGACATGCGCAATTGTTCAGTCAGTATGCTCAGTGCTGCTTGCGCGTCATCGTTCATCCGGCTTTGCGCCTCTACCATTTTGCTGGAACTGGCAGCTCCTTGGTAGGCGGACATCGCGGCCATGATGATGACCAATCCGATGGCGATAGAAACCAGCAGCTCGACCAGCGAGAAGCCTGCACTGTATTGAACTGACTGTATGGGCGAGGTACGTGTCATCGGTCTGATCTCACTCAACTTTGAACCGGATGTACAGGCAGCGCGGGGGCTCGGTGCCGTAATAGCTGGACGTGAGTTCGCTCGGACAGTTATCGGATGAACTGCTGAGAAGGCTCACCGTACTGGGTTCTTTCCAGATCACCCACAATTCCCCGTAAGAAGTCTTGATGCAAGGTGTTGTACTGCATTTGGTAACCATGTCGCCTGCAGGCAGCTGCCTGCGAATCGCCATGCGCGTGTCTTCAATGTCCATGGTCGCCACAGTCTGCGCTGTGCAATCCGGGTATGTACATTGGTTTGAAGCCGTGATTTGGGTGTTTGACCAGCTTGTGTCATGCAGAGACGCCGCGTAACTCCCGCCAGTCCCGTCCGCTTTGGCAAAGCCTTCCGGGTTGGCACGAATGCGCTCCACATGGCTGTTTGCGATATTGACTGCGGCTGTGCGCAGGATGGAAAGCTTTGGAGCCTGCACCGCAAAGGACAGCATCGATCCAAGCGCCAGCATGCCAAATGAAAGCAGCAAAATGGCTACAAGGACTTCAATCAAAGAAGCGCCCGTTTGGTGGTGTTTGGCTAAGTACATTGGGTATTAATTACAGTCCGACGCAGAGACCGTGCCGTCGCCAGCTATGCGTGCACGGCCACCCAGTCCGACACAGACCGTGCGTTGACCCGTGCTATCAAAGGGAGGAACGCTGCCAAAAACGATAGTTTGCACGGCGGAAAGTTTGAGTTGGCCTGTACCCATGAACTGATAAATGGTTGCGCCACCAGTTATGGAACTCACTCCGTTGCTTGGCCCCTGCACTTTTATAAGCGCATCATTGGATGTATACGTGAGACTGTTGTCCAGGTCGTGAAAAATGATCCACCCCGTCGCCCAGCCATTCGTATCACAACTGGGTGTGGAGGTCTCTGCACTGGCGCTTTGGCACATCACAACCCCGCCGCCCCGGCGAATTGCCTCACTGCGTGCAAAACGCATGTCAGTCAAAAAAGAATTGACGGCGCTGGCCATGTTTTTCGACAGGATCATGCTTCTGAACGAAGGGGCCGCAATACCCACCAAAATGGCGACTATTGCAATAGCAACCATCAGTTCGACCAGCGTAAATCCCCGACTTTTTCTCATAAGCAGCAGTCTAAACTTTGGGCAACTTGTTGAGGGAGTGCTTCAGACAGACGGTTCAGGTTGTCTGACGTGAGGTCAATTGCATGAAGTGGGCACCAGAGTTTGGACAGACTGCGATTGCAGTTGAAGTTGCACTCGACCTGCCGTGCCACAAATAGCCCTCATCGCTGTTCCCAGTTTTGGGTTTTATTGGAGACAACATAATCCTTGACCTGCGCCGACCAAGACGCCGGGCCGGTGATCAATATTTGATCAAGACTGCAGTACTGCATTGACCTAAATTTCTTTCCATGTGGAAAAAATTTTTATTGGACATGCATCCTTGTGAGATAAATTGCCTGCTGTTGCGAAATAAACAGAGTCGCCACTATCCTATTTTTCGCACTGTACTAATTTTAAGTTCTGGTTTTACCCTCATCGAAATGATGGTGGTGTTGGCTATTTTGGCAATAACTCTGACCATGGGCGTACCTGCATTCAAAGGATTACTGGCTTCGGCACATTTGACGCAAATGACAAGAGACTTCTATGGTGATATTGCTCTGGCAAAGAATGAAGCCGTCCACAGAAACGCCAGGGTCTGTATCTGTAAGTCTATCGATGAAAGAAGCTGCACGTCTGGCGGCGGTTGGGAGCGCGGGTGGATCATTTTTCATGACCAAGATGCTTCCGGTACGCGTGAGGTGAATGAAGAATTAATTAGATCTTATTCGAATTTTCAGCCCAGGGTGACTGTTATTGGCAATGGAAGCGTCAGCCAATATGTTTCATTTACAGCGTTTGGTCAGGCAAAAATGCGGAGTGGGGCATTGCAAGCAGGCACTATTACAATATGTCCATTGCCGGGAGGTGGACCGGAAGCCAGGCAACTTATTATTAATTTTGCCGGACGGATTCGGATCGCAAAAGCGTCGGCCTCTATTTGTCAATAGATACTTACTTGCTCACCTCATCCACCAGCAGTCGGAACTCATCAATATCCTCAAAATTGCGGTACACACTGGCAAAGCGCACATAGGCGACCTTGTCCAGTTTTTTGAGTTCCCTCATTACCAGTTCACCGATGCGCGTGGACTGCACCTCGCGCAGACCCAGGTTCAGCAGCTTTTCTTCTATCCGCTCAATGGCTCCATCCACTTGCTCGGTGCTGACTGGGCGCTTGCGCAGGGCCAGTTTCATGGAGGCAATCAGCTTGGCACGTTCAAACTCAATGCGACGGCCATCCTTTTTGACAATGGCCGGGAAGTTGACGTCCGGGCGCTCGTAGGTGGTGAAGCGCTTTTCGCAAGAGCCGCACCGTCGGCGCCTGCGGATGAAGTCCCCGTCCTCAGACATCCGGGTTTCCACGACCTGGGTTTCCTGATGGCTGCAGAAGGGGCACTTCATACGGATTTCAGTTACTTGTAGACAGGGAAGCGAGCCGTCAGTGCATGTACCTTGGCGCGTACGGCGTCGAGGTTGGCACTGTCACGCGGGTTGTCCAGGACGTCGGCGACCAGGTTGGCGGTCATGCGGGCCTCTTCGTCCTTGAAGCCGCGGGTGGTCATGGCGGGGGTGCCAATGCGCACGCCGCTGGTGACCATGGGCTTTTCCGGGTCGTTGGGGATGGCGTTCTTGTTGATGGTCATGTGGGCGCTGCCCAGCACAGCCTCGGCTTCTTTGCCGGTAATGCCCTTGGAGCGCAGATCCACCAGCATCACGTGGCTTTGGGTGCCGCCGCTGACGATGCGCAGGCCGCGCTGGGTCAGGGTTTCGGCCACGATCTGGGCATTTTTGAGCACCTGCTGCTGGTAGGTCTTAAAGCCGGGTTCCAGCGCCTCCTTGAAAGCCACGGCCTTGGCCGCGATGACATGCATCAACGGCCCGCCTTGCAGGCCGGGGAAGATGGCGCTGTTGATCGCCTTCTCATGCTGACTCTTCATCAGGATGATGCCGCCGCGTGGGCCGCGCAGGCTCTTGTGTGTGGTCGATGTAACGATGTCGGCATGGGGCACAGGGTTCGGGTACACGCCC
>CANFIH010000008.1 GCA_947446855.1 Burkholderiales bacterium | reverse complement strand
CAGGTACTGCCCGTAACCCGACTTGGCCAGCGGCTTGGCCAGTGCTTCGAGTTGCGCGTTGTCAATCCAGCCATGTCGCCACACCACCTCCTCAGGGGCCGCTACTTTAAGGCCCTGGCGGTGCTCGATGGTGTAGATGAACTGGCTGGCTTCCATCATCGACTCGTGGGTGCCGGTGTCCAGCCAGGCATAGCCACGGCCCATGGTCTGCACGTCCATCTGGCCGCGCTCCAGGTACATGCGGTTCAGGTCGGTGATCTCCAGCTCGCCACGCGCGCTGGGTTTGACTTGCTTGGCCAACTCCACCACCTGGCTGTCGTAAAAGTACAGGCCGGTGACGGCATATCGGCTCTTGGGTACCTTGGGTTTTTCTTCCAGGCTGATGGCGCGGCCCTCTGCATTGAACTCCACCACGCCATAGCGCTCGGGGTCGTTCACGGCATAAGCGAACACCGTGGCGCCGCTGGTTTGCTGGCTGGCGTTTTGCAGCAGCGTGGCAAAGTCATGGCCATAAAAGATGTTGTCGCCCAGCACCAGAGCACTGGGAGCACCGTCCAGAAACTTCTCGCCGATTAGAAAGGCCTGGGCCAGGCCGTCCGGCGAAGGTTGCACCGCGTATTCGATGCGGATGCCCCACTGGCTGCCGTCACCCAGGAGCTGCTCAAAGCGTGGCGTGTCCTGCGGTGTGGAGATGACCAGAATCTCACGTATGCCAGCCAGCAGCAAGGTGGTCAGCGGGTAGTAGATCATCGGCTTGTCGTAAATGGGCAGCAACTGCTTGCTGACCACTTGCGTAGCCGGATAGAGACGGGTGCCAGAGCCCCCGGCCAGGATGATGCCCTTGCGTTGTGGCGCTGCGGCTTTGGAGTTAGTCGTCATGTTTATTGTTTCCCTGTGATTTCTGTCAGCATGCGCGCAACACCGGTCTGCCAGTGCGGCAGGCTCAGGCCAAAGGCTTCCTGGAGCTTGGTGGTGTTCAGGCGCGAATTCAGTGGCCGCTGGGCCGGGGTCGGGTAACTGGCGGTGCTGATGGCCGTTACCTGGTGAGGTCCGGCTCTGAGCGCCCAGCCCAACGCACGGGCAGTTTCCAGCACAAACTTGGCATAGCAATGCCAGTTGGTTTCACCGGCCGCCACGCAGTGGTACAGACCGGCCAACTCCGGCCGGGCGATGGCCGCGCGGATGGCGTGGGCTGTTACATCGGCCAGCAGTTCGGCGGAGGTCGGGGCGCCAAACTGGTCGTCAATCACGGTGAGGGTTTCGCGCTCGGAAGCCAGGCGCAGCATGGTTTTGGCGAAGTTGCCCCCGCGTGCGGCATAGACCCAACTGGTGCGCAGGGTGAGGTGCTTCGGGTTGGTGGCAACTGCCTGTTCGCCTTCGAGCTTGGTCTGGCCGTAAACGCTCAAAGGGCCGGTGGCATCAGTCTCATTCCACGGCACGTGTCCGCTGCCATCAAACACATAGTCCGTGGAGTAGTGGATCAGCCAGGCATTGAGTTTCTTGGCCTCTGCAGCCAGCACGCCGGGTGCCAGTGCATTGAGGCTGCGGGCAAAGTCGGGCTCGCTCTCGGCCTTATCCACGGCGGTGTGGGCTGCGGCATTGACAATGACGTCGGGCTGGACCGCTTGCACCGTGGCTGCCAGACCGGCCAGGTCACTAAAGCTGCCGCACAGGCCTTGCGGGTTCTGGGACGCATCAAAGTCCAGCGCAATCACCTCACCCAGGACCGAGAGGCTGCGCTGCAGTTCCCAGCCGACCTGGCCGCCACGTCCGAAGAGCAGGATTTTCATGCTGCTGCGGCTGCAGCGCCGTATTGCTGGCTGACCCATTCGCGGTAGCCACCGCTCTGCACATTGGCCACCCACGCGGGGTTGTCCAGGTACCACTGCACGGTCTTGCGGATGCCGGTGTCAAAGGTTTCGGCCGGTTTCCAGCCGAGTTCCTTTTCTATTTTGGAAGCATCGATGGCGTAGCGCCGGTCGTGGCCGGGACGGTCGGTTACGTAGGTAATCTGGTCTTTGTAGGGCTTGCCGTCTGCGCGTGGGCGCAATTCATCAAGCAGGGCGCACACGGTGTGCACGATTTCCAGGTTCGGCTTTTCGTTCCAGCCGCCCACGTTGTAGGTCTCCCCCAAGGCGCCGGCTTCCAGTACCCGGCGGATGGCGCTGCAATGGTCTTTGACATACAGCCAGTCGCGGATCTGCTGGCCGTCGCCATACACCGGCAGGGGCTTGCCGGCCTGGGCGTTGACGATGATCAGCGGGATGAGCTTCTCGGGGAAGTGGAAGGGGCCGTAGTTGTTGGAGCAGTTGGTGGTCAGCACCGGCAGGCCATAGGTGTGGTGGTAGGCACGCACCAGATGGTCGCTGGCAGCCTTGCTGGCCGAATACGGGCTGTTGGGCTCGTAGCGGTTGGTCTCGGAGAAAGCCGGGTCGGTCTTGGAGAGCGAACCATAGACCTCGTCGGTGGAGACGTGCAGGAAGCGGAAGGCGGTCTTGGCATCCGCATCCAGGCCGCCCCAATAGGCGCGCACGGCTTCGAGCAGGTTGAAGGTGCCCACGATATTGGTTTGGATGAATTCGCCAGGCCCAGAGATGCTGCGGTCCACATGGCTTTCGGCTGCAAAGTTGAGCACGGCGCGGGGTTGGTGCAGGGCCAGGAGGGATGCGACCAGGGTGGCGTCGCCGATGTCGCCATGCACGAAGATGTGGCGGGCATCGCCGGATACAGCGGCCAGATTTTGCAGATTGCCAGCGTAGGTAAGTTTGTCCAGGTTGACAATTGCCTCGTTTGAGCCCTCCAGCCAGTCCAGAACAAAATTGCTGCCGATAAAGCCGGCAGAACCAGTTATTAATATGGTCATAATTAAATTAAGAAAATAAAAATAGCATTAAGGTATTAAAAAAATTTCAGCACTTAAATTCGTCCCAATAAAACACCAACAGTAACAACCAATCGGTCAACAAATTTTCGCCTACTGTGTCTATAAACTTGTATAGACAAGATCAACCGTTGGCCTAATGCCCGAAAATTCACATTTGCATGTGAAAATTTTTGGCATAAATTTAATGTCGTGGGGTCGGTACCGTTAGCCAAAACATAAATACGCGATGCCGCACAAATTTGTGCACAATACCATCCGTTCCTTATTAATTCCAATCGCCGTTGTATAGCCTTTAAACCCCCACGCGACCCAATTTCGTTACTTTCATGCTGTCGATAACGAATCATTGGAATTGGATCAAAAAACCAAATTTTTGACCATGCTCTCGCAAGAAGATATACAAGCCAATCGTGATAATGAAATTCATCAATATCAGTACTGTGACTAGCACAAAATAATTGAACTTCTTTAAAAAAACTCTTCCTCAAAACAAAAGTACAGCCCTGACCAGCACCTTCAAAAAGCTGGTCTGAAGACCGTATAATTGGACTTTGCCAAAGAATCTTAGTCCGTCCGTCGGGCCAAAACGACTCAACTGCACAAGAATAGCCATCCGCCCCCCCCAACTCCATGCAATTAATGGCATGAAGTAATTTGTTTGGAAGCCAAATATCATCCTGGTCTGAAAGAACAACAAAATCGTAATCATCAACATTGGCAGATGTGAACAAATGTTTAAAATTGGCACCGGCAGACCCGCTTGGAACATCGTTAACTTTTAATATGGACCCCTCACGCCCATACAAAAGCTTCCTAGCGATTTCTTCAGTGCCATCATTTGAACAATCATCAGCAATATTAAAATCCAACGAAACTCCCTCTTGGCATATGATCGATTTAATCTGTTGACCAATCCATTCAGCGCCATTGAAAGTTGCCATCAACACGATGACTTTATATTCGTTTTTTATTTCTATCATCTCATGAAATCCCGGTCACGACATCCCATGCCATTTTTCCCGATTTAACTATATCGTATACCGCCACCCGTTTACGACCTTTGGCGATCAAATCAGCCCTAACCGACGAGTCCAAGCATGCCGTGCGAAGTGCAGCAGCTATTTCCTCCACATCATCTGGAGAAACTAATAATGCAGCATCGCCAGCAACCTCAATAAGAGATGACGATCTAGCAGCAACTACTGGGGTATCAACTGCCATTGCCTCTAACAAAGGAAGTCCGAACCCTTCATATCGGGATATGAAGGCCATGCAACTTGCCTTCCGATAACAAGCAACCAAATCATCATCGGATAGAAAACCGAGAAATTGGACCCTATCTGAAACACTATGCGTTACTGCAATTTTACGCAATAAAATATTTTCAGGACCAGTGAGCAGCAAGTCATAATTATCATTAGCAAGCTTAGATTTCGAAAATGCAATAATTAAATTAGCCAAATTTTTGTATCCACGATGGTTTCCTGGATAGAAAACAAATGGTCTTTCATGTGAAAATAAACCTGTCGCCGAGGCAAAATTAGCAGCCAAACCATTCGGAACATGAAAAACCTTATTTTGACTTATACCAGACCACTCAAGGAATTCAGTCCGTGTGAATTCCGAAACGCAAATTATCGCTTCACATTTTTTATACATAGGCCTAAGCACACGATCATAATAAATCTTGTGCCAAGATGAATAATAATGAATATGAGTCAAATCATGTATTGTTACAACCGATGGCAGCAATTTAGAAGCCAACGGCACAAATCCAGGGCTAAAAAAGATATCTGACGACTTAATTACTGAGCGTACTTTTTGCGTCAAAAACCATGGCGATGCTGGATGCCCAATTCTAATATCAGGCGAAACATCAATTACATCTACATTCACAGGTAATTCAGCGCTATACCCCTCTGCCACGCGATGAATACCCGAACCAATCGGCCAACGCAAATCCATTAATACACGACTATTCATTTTAAATTAAATCCATCTCACGCATTAACAAACTTAACAACCACCAAACTCTTAAAATAGCGAAAAGTTTTAACCAAAATAAAAATTACTGCCAACAGCATGAAATCGTTTATTATAATTTTTGTTGGAATAAGGTATCCATCACGCATCAATCGCAAAATAATATTTGTACAAAAAATAAAATAATAAATTCTAAAGAATAAACTTCTGCGCGCCAGTTGATATATTAATGCACCTAACAAACCAAATAAAAACCAATAAAGTGGAAAAAAAACACCTAAATAAACAATTGACGCAGCCACTCCATTAAAGGCGCCCAAAGGGGATAAATCCGGAGAAAAATACAGCATCAGCAAATCTTTATCTGGAAGCAAAAACCGAGGCACAGTATATAAAATTGGATCGAGAATGAAATGCAATGTATTTATTTCACCAAAGTACTTCGTCTCGCCCAAGACATTAATTAGCGACCACTGTGAAAATACGCTCTCAATTAATACAGGCGACAGCAACCACTGTACATCAGTATCAAATTGATCTAAAACACCATGTCGAAACAAAAAAATGATGTATGAGAATAAAATAAGGCCTGTAAGGCCAAATATAGAAGTAATTAATATCTTGACCTTACTTAAATGCCTAAAGAATACATAGAACAATGATATGAAAGCAATCATCACATATATTCTTGTGCCATGCATTAAATTCATTTGCAGAGCAATTATATTTGTCAAAAACCACTCTCGACTCCCAATAAATACCCAAATAGCCGCAAAAACATATATGCATTCCGATAGAAATATTGATGCCTTCCAAGTAGGGTCTTCTATTTCACCGCTATCGAATGCATACTCAGCTGCTGTTAAGCCACCTAACAATTTAATTTTCAATAAAAAATATACTACCAAAAAAATACAATTAAGAAATACAAAATTTTTTTTATTGGCAACGACTGGGATTATTTTCCATCTTCCCCTAATCAGCAACATAGGCAATAGAAATGCAAATATAGAGACAAGCACTACAGTCAAGTACAACCCCAATTTAACTTGAGATAGGACTTGATCTACTCCTTTGACATCAGCTCCGAAATGATATGCAAGCAAAAATGCTAGCGCATACATTACAAACACAAGCAAAGCTATTTCGCAATGCGCAGGGAAAATTGACGGTTTATCATTAAAATACATTAAAATAAATTCAAGTAACTATAATAATCATCTATCGATCTTAATTTACATTAAAATCAAAACAAAGACCAGGAAACCGACTAATTTTTTGCACAAACCATACTCAACTAAAGAAATTTTTGATTTCTTAATATAGAGATATATGACAAGTATTTCATTAACATCGAATACCGATCTCCCCCCAAAATTTTCAAAACAATACGTAAAGAACTGTTAATGAATTTAATTCTAGAATCGCTGGAATTATAAGTCATAGTATTATATTTCGCACTACCATCAGAATTGGAAAGAATGTTTTTCTGCTGGCAGGCCTTATAAAAATCACTAGTGGAGTCAAATGGATCTGCGAATGCAAATCGATCCTCGTTTATCACATAGTAAGTTCTTGCAAGTTGATTTATCAAAATTCCATTCGAGAAGGCACCATAATAATATTTAAATTTTTTATAAAAATCCATATTATTTTCAATCAATGTTTTCCTGTATTGATCAAATAATTCTTTAAGATCACTTCGCGAACTTAGGTCATATCGATTTTGATGACGTGAGATCTCGGATGGTTGATCAACTGCGATACCGCTAAAATGAAAAAATATTAAAGGAATATTATCATTTACTAACCATATGTCATTACTCTTTGAGAGCCGTCGTTCATGCAAGTTCCAATATGCCATGTTCCAGCCAGCATTTTTGACTATTTTCACTCCTTCAAATAGGCAAGGAACCAAATTACACCACTTTTGATCAACAAATAGACCCGTACGTAATTCGTGAAAACCCAACGTCAAACATCGATTTTCCCACCAGTCTAAAAATTTTAACGTTTCAGATGTATTTTTTATTCCAATAAATCCGAGATTAAAAACACCAGAAGATAAGAAATCCTGTTCATTTGGCTTCATACCATCTTCTATTGGCGATGTGCAATGTGGCGTCAATATAATATTTGCGTCATCCAAAGAATCAAAAACAGGCTGAATTTCGTTAACGATCTGAATATCAGGATCGATATAAAGAAGTCGCTCTATCAACTTCTCCTTCATTAAGAACTTGAGAAAACTGGGTTTTAAATTAGTGTTTAATTCAAGAATACCAAATCGGAATGATATCCTCCGAAAATCAGTAACACCTATTTTCTTAGCCTCAAAGATTTCAAAATGCTCTCCTTCTAAATTCAAATCTCCCATTTCATCCACAAGAAGTACATAAAATGGGGAATCAGGATTGAATTTCTTGAAGGATTGACACAATGTCTTTGCATATGCAAGATAATTTTTAGAAACTATTGTACAGGCTGCAATTGGTACCATCTTATTACTCATTTAAATTTTCTATATTACTACTAACAAACAGCCAATGACTGTATCTCACTTAGGAGAAGTGTCCCAGCATCCAGATGTTGAATTGTATGTTTTTATTACTTTTCCAGGCGCACCAGCTACTATTGAATTTGGAGGAATATTTTTTCTCACAACTGTGTTGGCGGCTATGACTGATCCAGATCCGATTATTACCGGGCCCACTATGTTCACATTATCCCCAATCCAAACATTTCTTTCGATTATTACCTCGCCACCCCCTTTGAGTCGTCTTTGCGATGGCGGTACATCTGGTGAATCCGGATTGTATTTAGAGTAGCTACCGTGATTATGGTCCGATACAAATACGTTACTACCAAAAAGCACATCATTTCCTATAGATATTTTATATATCGAAGAGATATGCACGCCATTTGAAAATTTAACTCTATCGCCAAGAGTTATATTTGGATTAAATTTATCACCTTCAAATTCAGTAACTGCATGCAACCACAAACCTCTATTAATGGATATATTACTACCGAATTTAATGTGCCGAATCCCTATAAATTCACAACCAGGACCTATATAAATTTCTGGTGCCTCTAAGGCTATAGACTTAATTCTGGAAATTGCTCTCAGGACTACAAGTTGCAGAAATAAATAAATTGACCAAAAGAACCCATCAGAATTATTTTTCTTCTTAATCTTTTCGAAAATTTTAATAATCATAAATGCCCAACCCATGCCAAGAGGTACATAAAATATAGTGTATTGAACTATGGGAAAATGCCATTCTTTAACGTCATAAATTTACTCGCCAATTTGACTATGAATAAAAATGGATAAGAACTAAACTTATTAAAACATGACAAGGGATACATTAATATCCAATACGCCAAAGAAAATCGTAATGGCGCCATTGATTCCATTACACCTTCAGATTCAAATTTCCCGAGATTTGAAAATCTGTTCATCCACAGCAATCTTGGAATATAGCTCCAACAAAGTTGCTCCATTATTACCCTATATTCTGCATTTCCAGAACCACATTCTTCAGCTAAAATTTTTGGTAAATTATTTCCAAAAACAGTAAATAATTTATATCCACCGGTATTACCAGAGGTTGCAAGTATGCAACGTTGATTAATTATTTGAAAATTCTCACCCGTCATGAGCAAAGGTAATATCCAACCCAATTGAACTAGACTAGTGCCAGAAAATTTTCTTTGGTTAAATTCTGAATTTAACCTTCGAAGACTATCAAAATTAACAATCACGCCAGAAATGAATGTGAACCAAATATTTACTTGTCGAGCGAATGCAAGTCTATTTAATTTATTACTACTCAAGGTAGTAATCACTTCGCCATCCGTTGAACCAGATATGTGGTCTTTCCATTCGCTATTCAAATAAAGTATATCAGCCTGCGTATCATCTAATATTTTTAAAATGCCACGCAGTGTTCCACTTTTAGGCAGGTCATCGTCTCCGAATATCCAAAAATACTTACTCTTCACCTGATCTATGCAGCGGCAAAAATTTTCATCACCTCCCAAATTTTCCGCATGACGTAGAACCACAGCGCTTGGATACTTTTCCTTGAATAATGCAGTCAATACTGGAGTCTCATCATTTGAAGCATTGTCACCGATAATAATATGGACCTTATCTTGCAATCCATCCAACTCCAACAAAAGCGTATTAAGTAGCAGGGCTAAGTTCTTGCAACGATTAAATGTTGGAACAATAATAGTAATTAATGCTTTGGTCATCATGCAACTCTTCTGTAGTATTTCATAAATAACCAGAACGCCCATGGAAAGGATACAAAGATGGAAACAGCCATATACAACGTCATCATAGAAAGGACGCCGAAAATAGATCCAATATAGACACAACTGGATATCAATAAACCCATTGAAATAGAATGCAATAACATGGGCTCCTCACGATGGGCGCGCATGTAAATAGCCATAGAATAAACAGCCGCATTCACAACAGTCGTTATTCCGATTACAGTTAATACAATCGGTGGTGCTATACGCGACATAATCTGAAAATCAAATTCAACAAAACAAAATGCAAATACCACAAAAATTACAGATGATATTGATATAAAAAATGTTGATCGAATAAATAAATTTTTAAATTGCTTATTTAACTCTGCTCTCTCACCAAGTGCTATGTGCGTAGTGAAACTAGGTGCTTTAGCATTAACCCAACTCATACCAACCGTTGACAGTGCTGAAAATATAGTCAGTGCCATGCCAAGTCGACCGGCTTCTGCTGCACCATAACGAGAAAACACCATGGGCGTAAAAAGATTAAAAATGAGATAGCCACTTGCCCAACTCAAGGCTATCCGCCATTGCAGCGGTAGGACATCTGTTTTCCAACACATTTGATTTTTTAAATCAATCGCCCGACTGGCTAGCCAATACAACATGTTGCCATGCGACTTTAGCCAATATGCAGTGCAAAGCGCACTAGTTACAGGCACTGCAGTGGCAGCCCAAAGCTCCCCTCCAGATAACAATGCAACCCAAAGCCCTATATAACCAAGCATTGATTGCACCAAGCGAAGACGAGCAACCTGTCCGACTTTTCCACAGCCTTCCATTACAGCTAGTCCAGGACTAAACCAGAGATTCATTGCCGTCGCTAGGACCAATACTATCCATGGCCCAAGCCATAAAGAGATGGGAGCCCCACCACCTTTTGACAGGAATATTGCACCCGCAGCACCTCCAATCAGCACAAACAGAATGGCAGCGACTCCGTACCAGCGTTTAAGTAGGTGAGCCAATGAACTTAGTCTTCCTAGGTGGGTATCTTTTCCAGTTAGATATCCATCTTCAGATTGAATAAGATGTGCAACTTCATGGCTAACCAATTGCATAACAATTTGGCTTAGTCCTAATTCAAAGAAAATCTGAAGTGCAAGTACGCTAGCAAAGGTGAAGTAATAGCCCTGAGCTACGGGACTAAGCCAGAGTGGGAGAAGGAATACAGTTGCACCACCCGCGATAATTCCCCAGCCACGAAATAAAAGTGTAACTATTACATGAAAGTCCAATCCTGTGAGACTTTGCCAGCGTGAATATTTCACTTGGTAATTCTATACAAGAAAGGATTTAATAGTTCGGCTGAAACCATCAACCAATCCGGTTACTGGGGACCAGCCTAATGATTGAATTTTTTCTATGGAAGGACAGGCACGTGAAACTGGACTCTGAAGATAAACATTACTTTGTACCGGTGCTTCATATCGAGTATTTATTTTTCGCTCTGGGAACAGTTCTGCGATTAATTTCGCCAAATTCCGAATGGATATTTCAGCACCAGGATTCGCAATGTTGTATGCCTGGGCCTTACCACCGATCAGGAGTACGGTTAGAAAGCCAATCGTTGCATCCGCTATATAACAGAATGGCCTTAGAGCTATACCATCACTTTTTAAAACAATATCTCTTTTAGCCACAACGTCTGATACAAAATCAGCGAACACCCGCCCATCATCCAACGCCATTCCAGGGCCATATGTATGAAAAGGACGAACAACGTTCGTATGTAAACCATATTGTTGAGTCCAAGCAGAGCACATGGTTTCACCCATGCGCTTACTTTCTGCATAGCATGAGCGAACGTTCATTGGATCAAGATGACCAAAATCTTGCTCTCCGATTGCACGTGTTGAATCTATAGGTACACCATAAATTTCCCCACTACTAAAAAATAGAAATTTTTCAGTCTTACTCTTCTCCGCATACTCCAGAAGGTGCATAGTTCCTACGGTGTTAGTTAACAAAGTGCCAACAGGATCCGTTCCATAATATTTTGGACTGGCTTGACTAGCACTATGCACAACAATATCGGCGCGAGGAAAATCATTCGGCAGTGGCATGGAAACATCATGTTTCACAACTGAGAAATCAGGTGCTCCCACATAGGAGCCAAGGCGCAATTCAACACTTTTAGCATTTCTCGCAACACAAATGACCTTGACATGCAACTCATAACGCCTACTAATCGCCAATAATGCCTTTATCAAATATGAAGCAAGATACCCACTTCCGCCTGTAACGACAATAGTTTTATTCTTTAACAGAGTCCACGGTAAATTAGCAGCAATAATCCGCTCCATGTCCTCCAACACTATTGGGTTGGAGTCATGCTTTAAATTTAATGTGCTATCTATTGAATTCATGTTCTAAGAATTTACCTATTTTTAATTCAATGGCTGAACGATCAAGTCCATGTTCGTGTAGTAAATAGTCATAGCTGCCGCAATGCTGTGAATACCTGTCCTGTACGCCAATGCGTAATACGCGTATACGCGCATATTCGCTACTAATTTCAGCAATTGCGGCACCCAATCCGCCGAGTACCGAGTGCTCTTCCAACACAACCACAGCACTGCTATTGAGACAAATAGCCGTCACCTGTTCAGCATCAAGTGGTTTGATAATCGGCGCGCTCCAGACAGAAGCATCGGGATAATTGTTGGCAGCAATGTCCACTGCCGTCTTAACCATAGAGCCCGTGGCAACCAGGGTCAGCCCGCCGGGCTGTCCAACACGCACGGCATGCAAATGCCCCGGAATCAATGTTGTTGCGCTGGCATGCACATCGCCGCGGTCGGACTTTCCCATGCGCATATAGACAGGAGCGTTTTGCTGGTAAGCCAGCTCCATACAGGCAGTCATCTCAAACCGGTCAGCCGGTGAATATATGGAAAGTCCTGGCACGGCACGTGTGCAGGCTATGTCTTCTGTTGATTGGTGGCTGGTGCCCAGATGGCTATAGACAAAGCCTGCACCATCGCCAAGCAAGACGACCGGCAGATCATCGTGGGCAATGTCCAGTTTGATTTGTTCCAACACGCGCACGGGTATAAAAGCGCTCAGGCCGTAAACAAATGGCCTGAAGCCGGCACGGGCCAAGCCGGCTGCCATGCCCACCATGTTCTGCTCGGCTATGCCTGCATTGATGTATTGCGCGGAGCACTCTTTGCGAAAAGCGTCGAACAAGGCATAACCATGGTCACCCGTTAGCAGCAGCACGTTCGGGTCGGCCTTGGCCAAGCGCACCAAAGTTTCAGAAAACGCGTCTCTCATGCGGCACTCCCCGCGACCGCAGCCAAGGCCTGCGCATAGGTATCCGGGTTCAGGCGTGTGTAGTGCCACATATTGTTGTTTTCCATGAATGGCACGCCTTGGCCTTTTACAGTCTTGGCGACTAGAGCCTTGGGCGCAGTGGAACCGCTGGCCCTAAGCTGAAGGATGGCGCTGTCGATGGCAGCTTCGTCATGCCCTTCTACCGTGAGGGCTTCAAAGCCGAAGCTGGCGAATTTCGCCTCAATGGAACCCAAGTGCAAAACCTCATTGGTAGGGCCCATGGCCTGAAAGCCGTTTGCATCCACGATCACCATGAAGTTCTGCAACTGGTGGTGCGCGGCGAACAGTGCGCCCTCCCAAATGGGGCCTTCGTTTATTTCACCATCACCTACCAAGGCATAGGTCTTTTGATCTGTTCCGCGCAGCTTGGCCCCCATGGCCATACCCACTCCCACAGAAAAGCCGTGGCCCAAAGAGCCGGAGGTAACTTCCAGGCCTGGCACGCGTGAATCCGACAATCCTTTGAGATCACTGCCGTCGGCGAAATAGCCGCTAAAGGCTTCGTCCGGTAGCCAGCCCAGCTCACGCATGCAGGCATATTGCGCCATCACGCCATGGCCCTTGCTCAAAACAAGATAGTCGCGCGCCGCAGCCTTTGGGTCGTTACCTGGATAACGCAGGTGACTGCGATAAAGCACCGCCAACAGTTCAATGATGGAAAAGGCGCAACCAATATGCACGGTCTTTCCAGCGTAGGCCATATCAAGCACTGTCTTGCGCAAGACATGTGCGGCAAAGGTGGGGGACTGGGGATTCACTGCTGCATGCCTTTAGAAGTTAACGCCCAGATAGCTTTCGATCTTCTGCGCAGCAAACTCCAGCATCTGGCGCGTAAGTGCCGGTTGCACGCCGATCCAGAAGGTGTTGTTCATCACGTTATCGGTGTTGGTCAGGTCACCGCTGATGCGATAGTTGGCTCCGGCCATGTAGGGCTGGCGTGTCAGGTTTCCGGCAAACAGCAGGCGGCTACCAATTTTGTTTTGGTCCAGATAGGTCAACAGGTCTAAGCGGGTCACCGGGCAGTTGTCTTTCAAGGTGATCGGGAAGCCAAACCACGACGGGTCGGAGTGCTCGGTAGCCTCGGGCAGGTTGACAAACTCTTCGCAGGCTTTCAGGCGTTCTTTCAGGAAGGCAAAGTTGTCCTTGCGTGCCTGGATAAACTGCGCGGCCTTCTCCAACTGGGCCAGGCCACAGGCGGCCTGCATGTCCGTAATCTTGAGGTTGTATCCCAGGTGGCTGTAGGTGTACTTGTGGTCGTAGCCATAGGGCAAGTCTCCCAGTTGCTGGCAGAAACGCTTACCGCAGGTGTTGTCTTTGCCTGGCTGGCAGTAGCAGTCGCGGCCCCAGTCCCGAAAGCTTTCGGCAATGGTTTTGAGTTCTTCGTTGTTGGTAAACACCGCGCCGCCCTCACCCATGGTGATGTGGTGTGCGGGGTAAAAGCTCAGGGTGGCAATGTCGCCAAAAGTGCCCACCATCTGGCCACGGTAGGTGGTGCCCAGCGCGTCGCAACAGTCTTCCACCAGCCACAAGTTGTACTTCTTGCACAGGGCGGTAACCACATCCAGGTTGAATGGGTTGCCCAAGCTGTGTGCCAGCATGACGGCTTTGGTCTTGGGGCCAATGGCGGCTTCCATCTTGCTGGCGTCGATGTTGTGCGTCAGCGGGTCAACGTCCACAAACACCGGCACGGCGCCAAACTGCAAAATGGGGTTGACGGTGGTGGGGAAACCAGCTGCCACACCAATGACTTCGTCGCCCTTTTGGATAGCGCGTGCGCCCAGTTTGGGCGAGGTCAGGGTGCTAAAGGCCACCAGGTTGGCCGAAGAACCGGAGTTGACGGTAATCAGGTGCTTGATGCCAATGAAGGCGGCCAGCTTCTTTTCAAACTCGGCGTTAAAGCGCCCGGTGGTTAGCCAGCCGTCCAGCGACGCTTCCACCATGTTCTTGAGCTCTTGCGCACCAATGACCTTGCCGGACGGGGGCACTACGGAAGCACCTGGCAAGAATGGCTGAGGAGCTAAGGCGATAGCCGCGTATTCGTCAACCAAAGTGGCGATTTGTGCGCGCAGGGCGAGGGTTTTTGCGTTTTCCATAAGTCGGTTCAGTTCTTCGTCAATTGTTGGTAGTTGTATATCTGGCTCAGTGTGAGCGCGCGCATGTCAGCGCCGGCACGGCGCTGCTTCGACCACTCGATGATGAGTTGCAATGCTTCTTGAAGCCGTAGGGCGGGATGCCAATCGAGGCGGCTGCGGGCCTTGGAGATATCCAGCTTGAGGTAGTGGGCCTCGTGCGGGTGTTCGCCACCGTCTGTCTGCCACTGCGCGTTAGCGCCCCACAGGGTGGCCATTTGCTCCACGATCCAGCCCACGGGTTTGGCGTCTTCATCGTTGGGGCCGAAATTCCAGCCTTCGGCAAAGCCCGGGCCCTGCTCAAAGAGCCGCTCGGCCAGCGTGAGGTAACCGCGCACCGGCTCCAGCACATGCTGCCAGGGACGTATGGCGTGCGGGTTACGTATGACAGCGGGCAGGCCCTGCTCAAAGGCTGCCAATATGTCTGGCAGCAGCCGGTCGGCGGCCCAGTCGCCACCACCAATGACGTTGCCGGCGCGCACGGTGCCCATTGCAACGCCATGCTGTGCGTGGGTGCTTGCATTGAAGAACGACGAGCGATAGGCCGCGCTCACCAGTTCTGCGCACCCCTTGCTGTTGCTGTAGGGGTCGTAGCCGCCCATGGGCTCATTTTCACGATAGCCCCACACCCATTCGCGGTTTTCGTAGCACTTGTCGGTGGTGATGTTTACCACCGCCTTGACGCCCGGCGTCTGGCGCACGCACTCAAGCAAATGAACCGTGCCCATCACGTTGGTGGAATAGGTTTCCACCGGGTTTTGGTAGGAATAGCGCACCAGAGGCTGCGCTGCCATGTGAATGACGATCTCGGGCTGGTGCGCAGCAAATACGGCCTGCAGTGCGGCCAGGTCGCGAATGTCGCCCAACACACTGGTCATGCCTTGCCCGACCGAGGCCAGCTCAAACAGGCTGGGGTTGGTTGGCGGAGCCAGGGCATACCCGACCACATGGGCCCCCAAAGACTGCAGCCAAAGCGCCGTCCAGCTGCCCTTGAAGCCGGTGTGGCCCGTCAGCAGAACGCGTTTGCCCGCCCAAAAGCCGGGGTTCACGCCCACACCTTCCAGGGGGCTTTGCCGGACTGCCACAGGTCTTCCAGGTGGAGCTTGTCGCGCAGCGTGTCCATGGGCTGCCAGAAGCCGTGGTGCTGAAACGCAGCCAAGCTGCCCTCTTGCGCCAAACGCTCCAGTGGCTCGCGCTCCCAGATGGTTGTGTCGTCGGTGATGTAGTTAATGGTCTCGGGCGACAGTACAAAAAAGCCGCCGTTGATCATGGCGCCGTCGCCCTTTGGCTTTTCCATAAAGCTGCTGACCCGGTTACCGTTGAGGTCCAGGGCGCCGAAGCGACCGGGCGGGATGGTTGCCGTCAATGTTGCCTTTACACCCTGTGCCTTGTGAAAGGCCAGCAATTCGGTGATGTTGACATCGCCCACGCCGTCACCATAGGTCAGGCAAAAGGCCTCTTCGTCTTTAAGGTAGCTCGCGACACGCTTTACTCGCCCACCGGTCATGGTGTCCTCACCGGTGTCGACCAAGGTAACTTTCCAGGGCTCGGCATTGCGCTGATGCACTTCCATGCTGTTCTTGCTCATATCAAAGGTCACGTCTGACATGTGCAAAAAGTAGTTGGCGAAATATTCCTTGATGACGTAGCCCTTGTAACCACAGCAAATGACAAAGTCATTGATGCCGTGGTAAGAGTACGTCTTCATGATGTGCCACAGGATGGGTTTACCACCGATTTCTATCATCGGCTTAGGCCGCACAGAAGTTTCCTCACTGATGCGAGTGCCTAGGCCACCAGCCAAAATTACTGCTTTCATTGAATTGTTTTTTCTATATCAAGTTAAAACTGCATGCGTTGATCCACAGGACACATTAGTAAGCACCAGAGCGATCTGTGACAACACCAACTGTCTTAAACAAAATTGCAATATCAGACCACAGCGACCAATTTTTTACGTACCAAGAGTCCAGATACACGCGGGTGGCATAGTCCACATTGTTTCTGCCGCTCACTTGCCAGAGGCCTGTCATTCCCGGGCGGGCCAACAGATAGTAAGCAACATCATCGCCATAACGTGACAACTCGTCTTGCACTATCGGGCGTGGGCCCACCAAGCTCATTTCCCCCTTCAGCACGTTCCATAGTTGGGGCAACTCGTCCAGACTGGTCTTACGCAAGAAATGGCCAATTTCGTTGATACGCGGGTCATTTTTGAGCTTGAAATCTTTGTCCCATTCGGCTTTGGCTTCGGGATCGGTGGCAAGTAATTTGCTCAAAATTTCTTGTGCATTCACCACCATGGAACGGAACTTCAGGCACTTGAAAGCCTTGCCGTCACGGCCGATGCGGGTGTGCCCAAAAATAGGTGGGCCACCATCCTTCGATATTTTTAATGCCACATAGGCCAACAGTGGGCTTAACAATGCCAACAAGGCGCTGGAGACGACGATGTCAAATGTTCTCTTTAAAGTGCGATAAAGCCCGCTTGCCAAATTGTTACGCAACTGAATCAACAACACTTCGTGGCTAAAAAATTGGGCAGTCTCCAAACCATAAAGTGGCACGCCGCGCATGGCGGGAATCACGTGCACATCCACTATGCGATTTCTTGTCAACTCCCGAATGAGAGCATCACGCGTTTCCCATTGGTCAGCCTCTACTGCGATTACGCAGTGGTACGACCGGAGCAGATTGACTTCGTCCTCAGAGCCAACCCAAGGGAGCAACGGTATGCCTGCACAGGGAGACAAAATATCACTCACTCTGACTTGCGCTGATCGACGCGGATCAAGAAAAGCGCGCACATTGAAGCCCATGATGGGCTCACTGCACATAGCTAAATAGGCCTGCCTAGCGTTTTCACCACAACCAAAAATCACGGTTGGGCGGCTCCAAAGATCAACAGACTGCAGCAACATTCGGCTTACCCTGCGTGCCCCGGGAAGCAAAATTGAAAGCGACAGCCAAGCCACTGCCCACCATGTTCTGGAAAACTCGGCCCTTGAGATTGACACCAACGCCAGGTCCAACAACCCTAAGCCCAGCAAAGCCAACAGCATTTGCTGCAACTCGGCCCAAAACGGCCTTCTGTTGATACAAGACTGTTTGACAACACCAAACCAGAGTACCCAGAAAAGGGCTAATCCAAAATACAGGCCCATGCGAAGTTGCTGGGCTGGGCTATAAAAATCTGGCACGCTCATCTTGCCACTTTGAAGCGCAAGACTCAGTGCCAATGAGGCGGCCAGCAAAAAGGCCGCAAGATCACCCAAAGCCACAACAGTACATTGCGTAGCAGTTCTCCAACGTCGGGTAAGCCGTTGATGGTTGCCAATGCCTTGCAAGTTACTTGCTGGCGCTGATCGCTGGCGATCAGCTACGGGCGGCATACTTTCAAATAAGTCAGTACGGGAAGCCATGTAACTAGCTCCTGTTACTCGAAGCTATACCGATCTTCCACTCTTTTCTTTGACGGTTGTTTACCAATCTCATCACGTTCCCCCTAGATTTTCGTATCCATTCAAAAAAGCCAATTCACTTTCGGCAACGTTTGTGTTTCTATTTGCGTCCTATAGCCTTTGCCCAAGTCTTTTGTAGTTTGGTTAATTTTTCAGCGGTTTCCGGGTCTACCGCTGCGCCGCGTAGTGCATGGCGCACAAATACAAACAGCAACAGTGCAAAGCCAGACGCCAGCACTGCAACGGCTGCAATCAATGCCTTCTTCGGTTTGCTCTTGCGCTCCGGCGGCAAAGCCACGTCCACTACCTGGATGACGGCGCCTTCGCGGCTTTCGTCCACACGGGCAATTTCGTATTGCTTGGCAAACAGCTCGTACAGCGTTTCCTGGTATTTGAAGTCGCGATACTTGGCTATGTAGTCGCCGCCAGCTGCTGCACTGGCTGGCTGCTGCTCTTCCGCACGGGACAGTTGGGCGCGCATGGCTCCCAACTCGGTTTGGGCTTGCTTGAAGTCCGGTGCCGATTCAGACAGGTAGCCGCGCATGCTGGCCAGTTTGATCTCTTGCGCGGTGATGCTGGCCTTGAGCCGAGCCAGGCCCTCTACAGCAGCCTTGGGGTCGGACTTGAGGGTGTCGCTGTTTACGCCGCTGGACTTGAGGGTTTGCTCGGCTTTGGTGAGGTTGTCTTTGGCGCTGGCGAGTTGCTTCTCGAAAAACACGCGGCGTTGCTGGGCTTCGGTGACGGCCAGGCGCTTGAGCAATTGGCCTAGCTCTTCCACATGGGCGTTGGCCAGGTCGGCTGCAAAGGTGGCGTCCTTGTCGTCCACCTCGACGGTGATGAGGCCGTCTTTGCCGCTGCTGGCGCGCACCAGCGTATCCAATGTCTTGCGCGTGTCGTCTTTTAGCTTTTCTTCATAGCGCTCGGTCAGTTTGAAGCGGTCGATTAGGGCGTCTTCCACACTGCGGCTTTTCAAAAAAGCGATGTACTGGTCCGCCGGGCTCTTGAGGCCACTCGCAGCACCCGCCAAACCACCCAGGGCACCCAGGCTGGCCAACAAACTGGCGGCACCGCTGGCTTGCTGCTGGGGTGGCATAAATTTGGTGCTGGCGGTAAAGGTGGGGGTCACAGCAAAGCTGATGCCCAAGGCCAGCAGGCCCACCAGCAGCGGGCCCAGCACCAGCAGTCGCAGGTTTTCCACCACTACCTGCAGCAAATCGAGCAGGCTGATTTCGTCTTCGTCCGGGGTGCTGGTTTGTTGCACCGCGGGGGCTTCGTTCGTGCTCATGCTTAGAGCCCCAGTGTCTTGAAGGCGGCCATGCCCAGGCCAAAGTTGGCCAGGATTTGCGTCCAGTCTTTAAGCGCGCGCACGCTGAAGTTGTAGCTGCTTTCGCGGTCGATCTGCGCGGGCACCACCACGGTGTCGCCGGGCATCAGGGCGAGTGATTCAAAGTTGCCGCCAAACAGGCCAGAGCGGTCGCGCCGGGCCACGATGCTGCCGTCGGCACGCAGCACAAAGGCTTGGCCCGGCTCGGCGTCTTCGGTCAGGCCGGCAGATTTGATGACGTCTTGCACGGTTTTGCCGGGCTTGTACAAAAACACGTTTTCGTTGTTGACCGAACCAAAGGCTGCCACAAAGCTGGGCACCGAGGGGATGAGGACGCGGTCGCCATCTTCCAGCGGGATGTCTGGCAACGCGGCAATGGCTTTGCCGGCCGGGTCCAGCTCCAGGGCCATGCGGCCGCTGCTGCGCGCGGCACGCAGACGGTCTATCTGGCTCTTGAGCTGTATTTGCTGCTGCTGCAACACGGCTTGGGCCTGGGCTTGGTTTTCGGCCTTGATGTTGGAGGCCACGCTGGTGGACTGGGCCTGAGACTGGGCCTCCAGGCGGCGAATGAGTGCATCCAGATTTTCTTGCTGGCGCTGGCGTACCGATTCGCGATTGAACTCGGTGCCAAACACGTAGGCTTGGGCTGTAAAGCCACCCAGGCGGCGCAGGAGTTGTGGCAGGGTTTCGCCCGCCTGCACTTGGTATACACCGGGTGCGGCCACTTCGCCCTCCACGCGCACCAGGCGGCTTTGGCGCTCTTGCGGCAGGCGCAGGTCGCTCTGGCTCATGATGGTGACTACGTCGCCAGGCAGCAGGCGCAGGTTGTTAGCGGCATCTTTTTCCAGCACGGCTTTGCCGAGGTTGAAGGGAACGAGCTCGGTCACCAGGGTCTGGCGGTTGAGGCGCTCAATGACGGCGTATTCCCAATTGATCTGGTCTACGCTGGTGCGCACGCGGTTACTCAAAGTGCTGCCCGCAGTTTTGGTTACGCCAGTGCTTTGTACCAGCAGGTTTTTGCGGGCGTAGTAGTCGGGGGTAACCAGGGCGTCCACCTCGGGGATGAGGTCCAGTATTTTCATACCGTCAAACCAGCGGTAGCGCAGGGGTGCGGCCACGTTGCCTTGCAGGGTGACGGCATTAGAGAAAGCAGCACTGATGCCGAGCAGGGTGACCACGTCGCCGTCACTCAATTTGGTTTTCAGGCCAGCGGTGTCTAGCGCTACGTCTTGCACCTGGCGCGGTGTGATTTTGCTGGGGTCAATGCGCTCGATCAGCGCTTTTTGCGTGCTGGCCAGGGCTGGCACGCCGCCGCTTAAGTTGAGGATTTCACCCAGGGTGGTCTGGTTGCCTTTGAGTTCGTATATCGCAGCTTGGTCAAAGGCACCACTTACAGCAACACGCGCACCCGCGGGCGGTATGACGATGACGTCACCACTTTGCAGCGCCATGTCGCGGCCTTTGTCGCCACGGTCAATAAAGTCGTACAGGTCTAGCGTGGTGACGATCTTGCCGGCGCGGCTGAGCTGGATGTTGCGCATGGAGCCGTTGGCCGTGGGGCCGCCGCTGGCAAACACGGCGTTGACCAATGTGGCGAGGCTGGAGAGTTGCAGTGTGCCGGGTGTGCGGGCCTGACCCACCACATAGACCTGCAGGCTACGCAGTCGCCCGAGGCCGGCACTGAGACTGAAGTTGGTCAGCACCTTGCCGATTTGCGTGCGCAATGTGGCTTCCAGGTCGCGCACGGCTACACCGGCCAATGAGAAGGTACCCACCTTGGGCACACTGACTTGGCCATTGCGGTCGAGGGTGTAACTGCCACCAAAATCTACCGCACCCCAGACTTGCAAGCGCACTTCGTCGCCCGGTCCGAGGATGTATTCAGCCGGTGCAGGGAGTGCTGCGTCGGCCGAATAGCCTTGCGCGCCTTCAAACAGCTCGCTGCCAAACACGGGCAACAGGCGTCCCGTGGACTCTTGCACAAAGCGCTGAAATTGGCTGGACTGCTGGGGCTTGCTCGCAGCGTGGGTACTGGGTTTGCTGGCGTCTGGCGCGGTGGGCAGCGCACCAGCTTGTGCGGCTTGCTTGGCAGAAGCGGCAGTAATGGCCTCGCCAATGCTGCCAGTGGGGGTTGTGGCACTACCGAGTGTGGATGCGCCGACTGAGGGGGCTGTGGCTGCAGCGCTGCTGGCGGCAACTGCTGGGCCGGTTTGGGCGTATACCGCTGGCAGGGGCGCCAACAAGGAGCCGACAGCAAGGCAAACGAGAAACGCACGCGATACAAACTGGAAAGCATGACGGGCACCAATCTCGGCACCCTCGGAAGGCTTACGGAATAACAAGTTGTGACTTTCTAAATGCATTTTTTGGCGCCGTGCATCGTATTGCGAAGCTTTTCGCCACGACCAAAACATTGGGCTCGTTCAGTACACCCAACTAGGCTGGTTTGAGTGTAGGGGAATCCCTACGTGGGCGATATCCCCCATTCGGGTGAGATTCATACCTTTATTGTTCGGTGCAGCATTTTCGCCCATTTTGGTGCGTTGTCAAAAAAATGAAAGCGGACTTTCATTTTTTTAGTTTGATAGTCATCATTTTGCAGCCGGAAATTCTGCGCCGGCTTTGTGACAATTTAACTGCGCTAGCCTAGCCAGCGCAACAAGGCGCGGTAGAGCAAGCGGGGATCCACGGGTTTGGTGATGAAATCGACCATGCCGGCGGCCAGACACTGTGCCCGGTCTTCAGAAAAGGCGTTGGCCGTCATGGCCACAATGGGCACGCTGGCATGCTGCGGCAGACTGCGGATGCGGCGCGTGGCGTCCAGGCCGTCCATATGGGGCATTTGCATGTCCATCAATATGAGGTCGTAGTGCCGGTTGCGCACCATTTCCAGGGCTTGCAGGCCGTCTTCGGCCACGTGGACTTGCAGACCGGCGTCTTCGAGCAGGATTTTTCCGATCTCGGAATTGAAGGCGTCGTCTTCGGCCAGCAGGATGCTTTTGCCGCGGTGCTTGTGCAGGAGCAGGTGTATGAGTTGTTCGGTGGTGTCTTCGGGTGCATTTGACACCAGGGTGGGGCCTTTTTTGAGGATGGCGGTGAACCAGAATGTGCTGCCCACGCCGGGCATGCTGCTGGCACCCACGTCGCCACCCATGGCCTGGGCCAGCTTTTTGGTGATGGCCAGGCCCAGCCCGGTGCCGCCGTATTTGCGGGCTGTGGTGTTGTCGGTTTGCTCGAACACCGAGAACAGCTTGGACAGGTCTTCCTGCGCAATGCCGATGCCGCTGTCTTGCACTTCGAAATGAACACAGACCGAGTCGTGTGAGGCGTCGGTGGTGTGCACGCGCAGGGTGACGTTGCCCCGTTCGGTGAATTTGATGGCGTTGGCGGCGTAGTTCAGCAAGGCCTGCTCGAGCCGGGTTTTGTCGCCATGCAGGTTGTCGGGCAAGGCGCCGGCTTCTAGCTGCATGTGCAGGCCTTTTTGGCGCGCTCTGTCGTGCAGCATCACCATCACGTTGCGCACCACGGCCTGCAGCGATACCGGGCCGTCTGTCAGGTCTAGCCGCCCGGCTTCGATTTTGGACAGGTCCAGGATGTCATTGATGGTGGCGTTGAGGTGGCTTGCGGCGGACTCCAGCTTTTCCAGGCGGCTGGCTTGCTCGGGGGTGAGGGGGTCCTTGCGGATCAAGCGCGACATGCCGGAGATGGTGCTTAAGGGGGTGCGGATTTCGTGGCTCATGTTGGCCAGGAATTGGCTCTTGGCCAGGTTGGCGGTGTCTGCGGCCTGCTTGGCCTGGTCGAGCTCGCGGGTGCGTTCGGCGACCAGGTCTTGCAGATGGTCCCGGTAGCGCAAGAGTTCTTCTTCGGCCTGCTTGCGCTCGGAGATGTCGCGCACCACGGTGAGGATGCAGTTTTGGCCGCCAATGGTGATGGTGTTGGAGGACACCAGGGATGCAACGGCCTTGCCCTGGCGGGTGTAGAAGTGGGTTTCGTACGCATCTACCCTGCCCTTTTCAAGGATGCTGGCCAGGAAGGCAGCCCGGTGCTCCAGGTTGGTCCAGATGCCCAGCTGCTGCGAGGTTTTGCCGATGACTTCATCCCGCGGCCAGCCGAAGGTGCGCTCGAAGCCTTGGTTCACATCCAGGTACTTGCCGTCGGGCAGGCTGCTCAGGATGATGGGCTCAGGGCTGGTCATGAAGGCGGTGCGGTAGCGCACTTCGCTTTCCTGTAACTGCAGGGTGCGCTCGTGGATGCGTTGCTCCAGAAATTCGTTTTGCTGATGGATGGTCTGCTCCGCCAGGTGTTCGGCGGTTACGTCACGAAACACGAGCACCACGCCCCGCACTTGTCCGGCCGCGTCGTGGATGGGGGCGGCGCTGTCGGCAATCGGGCATTCCGTGCCGTCTCTGGCAATGAGTACGGTGTGGTTGGCCAGTGTCTGGGCGTGGCCGCTGGACAGCACTTCGGTAACCGGTATGGTGGCTGGCTGGCGGGTGGTTTGGTGCACGATGTTGAAGACTTCGGCGATGTGTTTGCCGCGGGCTTGCTCGGCGGGCCAGCCGGTGAGGGTCTCGGCCACCGTGTTCATGCGGGTGATGCGGGCGTCGGTGTCGGTGGCCACCACTGCGTCGCCAATGGACAGCAGGGTGATGGAGAGGTTTTCCTCACTGGCGGCCACGTCTTTTTGTGCCATCTGCACGCGCTGAAACTGGCGCCGCACGAGGTAGTAGGTGGAGACCAGAACAAACATCAGCAGCAGCGCAACGGCAACGCCCATGGTCAGCATGCGGTTGCGGGCGCTGGATTGCGCCAGGCGCTCGGCCTGCAGCGCTGTGCGTTCCTGGGTTTCCATCTCCAGCAGGATTTGGTAGACGCGCTCGCGTGTTTCTTTGAGGGGTACGGTGCGGGTGTAGTCGGTGGCGGCCTGGCTGCCTTGGGTGAGGACGAGTTCTTCCACGCGTTTGGCAATGGCCATGCGTGCCTTTAGCACTTCTTGCAAGCGCGCCAGGCGTTCTTGCTGGGTGGCACTGGGGGCGATCAGCGTGGCCAGTTGCTCCAGAGCCTGTTTGCGCATGGAACCTGCTGCGTCGCGCTCGCTGAGTCGGGCGACATCCCCAGTGAACCGGAAGCCTTGGGTGCTGTATTCGATGCTGAGGGTGTTGATGCGGATACGGGCAATGGCGTCTAGCACCTCGTTTGCGCGTGCCACCCGGTTGTCTGCCTGGACCGAGTCGGCCGCCATGCCCCAGGTTGTGGCCACGAGGATGAAGGCGGTGATGGCCGCCAGCGCAAAGCCGAGCACGACTCTGGCTTCAAAGCGTTTGGCATGCGCCTGCAATTGGTCAACCGCCCGAACTTTCATCGTGCTGCACCTGCATTTAAATTAGTAAGGGCTGCCGTGAAGTTGCGCACGCCCATGGAACATTATCGTCACCAAACGGCCGAAGAAATGCAAGTCTGCAAACGGCCCTACTGCCAAGGGTGCATTGAGGCGGGGCGTGGCGCCAGCCCGCCTAGCTGTTGGCGCCGGCACGCATTTGACGGCGTCAGCATTGACATAGTGCAACTGTTGCACTAGCATCCACCCATGCCGGTCATCAACAAATTTTCGGCTTCGCGCGTTGTGATGTACGCCGGTGATCACTTGCTTGCCCACGTCCATATTCAGCTGCGAGACGGGCGTGAGTGCACGGTCGAGCTTGATAGCCTTACCATTGTTGGTCGAATCGCTTTGCGCGAGATTCGTGCGGAGTTGTTGTGGATCGAGTCAAACCGTTCGTGGCTGCATGAAGAATGGCGGAGGTTAAACCCATGAGTGAATTTTTCCATCCCAAGTTGCAGGCCGTTCAGGCCTTGGCAGGCTATCGGCTTCTCACAACCTGGAGCACTGGCGAGGCAATGGAAGTCGATGTCGAGTCTGTGTTGCGCGGCATCCCTGCGCTGGCGCAGCTGCTACAGCCGGAGGTCTTTGCCAAGGCTCACCTTGCCGATTGGGGCAATGGCATCGAATGGTTTGATGCTGAGCTAGGAGCAGACAACGTTTACGCTTGGGCCAAGGAGCAATCCGGTGAAGTCAGCCATCAGATGTTCGGCACTTGGATGTATCGCAACGGACTCTCACTCAATACTTCTGCGGAAGCTTTGGGCATCAGCCGCCGAATGGTGAGTTACTACCGCACGGCGCAAAAGTCCATTCCCAGATCAATTTGGCTGGCTTGTCTGGGTTGGGAGGCCACAAGGCCGAAGCCTAGGACGCTACCGCGTTCGCTGCCGACGGCCAGTGAGTATGCGTTGGCGCATGCTTGACGATTGTCTCGCGCATGCCTCCATCTCCTGGTGGCGGGTTAGCGAGACGGACTTTCTTGGTTCCTGATGTATTCAATCACAGTTTCCAGGCTTGTAGCTCCAACGCTAAACGCAGCATAGGAAGATGACCAAAAAACAGGCTTCCAGTAAAAAGGTCTGAGGTGCTCTGTCAGCGCCGATTGAATTCTGACCCGGTGGGTCAGTTTTCAGTCGGCGCCAACACCCTATTCCCTCCAATACAAAAAAACCAAACTGGCAATGGCGGTGCGCAACAAAACTGCGCACTACAAATTGTCAGAAATTCAGTATCGGCATTGGGAGGCTTTGGCTCTGCGCAGCGGTGTTGAGGGAGCCTGGCCCGCAATGCTTGACATGACACAACGTTTGGACGCAGCGCTGACCTCGGTGGAGCAGCGCCTTCCAGCCGGCTTCCCCATGCAATTAGCGCAGGAAGTTTTTCAATGCACTCGACGACATTTGGAACAATTTAATCGTAGGCGGGCACCTTGATGCTGGGCTTGGTCTTTCAAATAATAGTGCGGTTCTGTCTCTACCCCATGGCTCAGGGTGAGAGGGGCCGCAGCAATTCCGCCAGATCACTCTCCGTAAACAGCGGCTGCTTACGCCCGGTGGAGCCGCTATACATGCTGTCTGCCAAGGCAGCCTTGCGCTCTTGCAGGGCAAGAATGCGCTCTTCGATGGTGCCTTGGGCCACCAATTTGTAGACGAAGACGGTTTCGGTCTGGCCGATACGGTGGGCGCGGTCGGTGGCCTGGTTTTCGACGGCCGGGTTCCACCAGGGGTCGTAATGGATGACGGTGTCGGCCTGGGGCAGGTTCAGGCCCACGCCGCCGGCCTTCAAACTGATGAGGAAGATGGGGACGGTTCGGTCGGTAAATTGCTGAATCAGGGCTTCGCGGTTTTGGCTCTGGCCGGTGAGCTTGACCCACTGCAGCTGGTGTTTTTTCAGCTCGGCCTCAATCAGCGTCAGCATGGTGGTGAACTGCGAAAAAAGCAGGATGCGCCGCCCCTCGGCCACCATCTCTGGCAGCATCACCATCAGCTGCTCCAACTTGGCCGAGGTCTTGATCTTCTGAGCCGACGGGATCTTGAGCAGATGCGGGTCGCAACAGACCTGGCGCAGCTTGAGCAAGGCATCCAGAATGGTGATTTGCGATTTGGCCAGACCTTTGGATTCGAGCGCATCACGCACCGTTTTTTCCATGCCCAGACGGATGGTTTCGTACAGATCGGCCTGTTTGCCTTCGAGTTCCACGCGCACCACGGTGTCCACTTTGGGCGGCAGTTCGCTGGCGACCAGGGCTTTGGTACGGCGCAGCATGAAGGGGGTGATGCGGGCGCGCAGCTGGAACATGCGCTCGGGGTCACCCAGCTTTTCGATAGGTGTGCGAAACAGCTCTTGAAAGCGCTTTTGACTGCCCAGAAATCCGGGCATCAAAAAATAGAACAGGCTCCAGATTTCGCCCAAGTGGTTTTCCATCGGCGTGCCCGACAGACACAGGCGGTGGCGGGTGTTGAGCTGGCCCACGATCTGTGCGGCATGGGTGCTGGCATTCTTGATGTTCTGCGCCTCATCGAGCACGACCAGGTGCCAGGCGGCCTCCAGCCAGCGTTCCTTATCGCGTTGCAAAAGCGAATAGGGAGCGATCACGATGTCGTGGCTGGCCATGTCGCTCACAACCTCGTGGCGGTCTTTGCCGTGTATGACGAGGGTGCGCAGTTCGGGGCAGAAGCGTTCTGCCTCCTTGCGCCAGTTGCCCATGAGGCTGACCGGCGCAATGATGAGTGCCGGACAGGTCAAGCGGCCGGCGTCTTTTTCGACCTGGATATGGGCCAGGGTTTGCAGTGTTTTGCCCAGGCCCATGTCGTCGGCCAGGATGCCGGCCAGCCCGTGGGTAAGCAAAAATTGCAGCCAGTTCAGGCCCTGCTGCTGGTAGGGACGCAGCGTGGCTTTAAGGCTCGCCGGCACGGGGACTTCCGGCATTTCCGCACGGCCCGAGAGCTGCTGCACCATGTCACGCAGGGCTTGCGCGCCCTCCCACACGGCGCCCTCCCCCAACGCGGCCGTGGTGCGCATGGCGTCGAGCCGGGACAGACGCAGGGTTTCGCCTGAAAAGTCGTGGTTGACCAGATCGAGGAGCGCGGCCATCCAGGGCTTGAGCGACTCGGTGGGCAGGCGGATGAAGCCGCCGCCGGGTTTGGTCAAGAAAATAAAAGGGGGAATGTCGGGCTGACCGGTTTGAAGGTCCCGCGGGCTGTTTGCCGCAGCGGCAATCAGTTCGGGCAGCCAGGGCAGGATGTTGTGGCGCTGGCCGTCGATTTCCATCCCCAGCGACAAGTCAAACCACGGCGAGGCGGATACATCACTGCCCTCACCGTCCAGGGTTTGGCTTTGGGTAGCCAACTTCACCTCTAGGGAGTCCGCACGGCTGATCCAGTTTTGCAGAGGTTCACTTACAGTGACCTCAAACCCTGCCTCGCGCAATGCCGTGTAGTCGGTGTCGGCCCATAGCAACCAGCGCTGCTGTGGCGCCGTGCCACTCGTGCCGAAACTGCCCCGCCCATCACCGCTCAGGCCCCACTGCATCAATTGTGTGATGAATTCGAGCTCAGCTGGTGGGTCACGCTCCAGCATGCTGCGACCCTTTGCGGTGCCATCGCCGCTGGCTTCGATCATGATGCGTTGCCCCTGACCCGTCCACCAGCCTTTGTGGCCACCATAGTCAAAGCGCAGTTCGGCTTTTACCAAGCCATGGTCCGCGACACTGGCAACTGGCGTCAAACTCAGGTGCAGGCAGGCCTTCAGCGGCAACCCCGACAACAGTGTCAGCGGCTCCAGCACCGGGGGCATGGGCACCACGCCGAGCCGCTCGGCCATCGCAGCCTGGTGCTTTGTCATGGCTTGTGTTTGCAGCGGGGGTGCATGCAAAAGCACTTTGACTTGCCCCATGGTCAAGCCTTCTACATCTGCCGGCCCACATTCACCGCCAACCGCATCCAGGTACAGCATGGGTTCGTTCAAACAGAGCTTGGCCTGACTACCCGCAATTTTTGCCCGCGGGGCCCAGGCGGGCTCACCCGTTTTTGGATTGGTAACTTCGCGCCATTCCCATTCGACAATGCGTGGTGCACCCCATTTCACCGGTGCGTTGGGCAAGCCTTTGGAGTCCGAGGCGAAGAGCCGTCCGGTGGCTGCTGCTTTTTCCAGAAGCACCCTACCGTAGCGCCCGTGTATGACGACCTTGGAGCGCACGTTGTAGCCGTAATAAGAGCTCGTGCTGGTCGGCATGGCGCGCATGAGTTGCAAGAGGTCTTGATCGGCCTCACTTGCATCGTCGAACGTTGAATCCCCGCGATCAAGCGAGCCGCGCAGGGCTTTTGGTTTGGCCCAATCGCCGTTGGCTTTGATATATGAAACAGTGGCTTCAAATTGCAGCTCATTCTTTGCGCTTTGGGCCGGTGGGATGCTCAGCAGATACAGAAGGTGTTCCTCGCGAACAGGTCTTGGCGCGCCGTACTGCAAACCTCGGTGGGTGACGAGCCCGGCATTGCGCACACCGCCCCGCTCCAGCGCACTGAGCCATTCCAGCAGTTGCCGCTCTGCTTCGATGCGGGCGAGTTCTCGCTGGCGGTCGTTTTCAGCACGCTTAAGCGCCTCAATCTGCGCCTCTGTCAAAGGCTCAGGACGTTTCAGCGGGACAGAATGACCCAAAATCTGTGGGCCCTTGTAGGCTGCCTTGATCAGCAGGGCGACACCATGTTTGCACTGGTAGCCCACGGGACAGGTGCAGTCACAGTCCCATTCTTGTATCCGGCCCTGGTCGTCCAGCACAAGGTCTATCTCAACCGCATAGGGCTTGCGTTGCGTGCCTTGCACGTGGCCTTCAATCAGCCAACTTTCGCCCACCGCTTCAATGCTGAGGTCCAACACGTTTTGGCCCCGAAAGAGCTCCAGCGCTCGGGCGTAAGTCACAGCATCGGTACGGCGCACCAGGGACGCCAGGTCAAACCAGAAACTACTCATCAGCATTACATCTCAGTATCTTTGAAGTGGACACATTGTGGACCAGCCTGTGAGGCGGCGAATTGGTTTGCTGCCAGGATTGCGGACCTGTCACCAAGCCGGTGTAAAGTCTCAGGGTCACACAGGAGAAAGCAAGAATGGCAAAAGGAATGATCCTGGCTGCGGGCCAGGGCACGCGGGTACGCCCCTTGACCAAGGATTTACCCAAGCCAATGGTGCCCATTCTGGGTAAGCCGGTCATGGAGTATCTGATCGAGCACCTGGCGCGCCACGGTATCAAAGAGATCATGGTGAACGTGGCCTATTTGCACCAGCGCATCGAGGAGTACTTTGGTGACGGCAGTCGCTGGGGCGTGGAGATTGGCTACTCGTATGAGGGTATCAAGGAGCATGGCGACATTCAGCCCAAACCTATGGGCTCGGCCGGCGGGATGCGCAAGATTCAGGATTTCAGTGGCTTTTTTGACGAGACCACGCTGGTGCTGTGTGGTGACGCACTGATTGACCTTGACATTACCGCCGCGCTCGAAGAGCACAAAGCCAAAGGCGCTTTGGCCAGCGTGGTGGCGATGGATGTGCCGCGCGAGGAAGTGTCGTCGTACGGTATCGTGGTGGCGGATGCCGATGGGCACATCCAGTCTTTCCAGGAAAAACCACTGCCACGCGATGCCAAGTCCACGTTGGCCAGCACGGGTATTTACATCTTTGAGCCGGCGGTGGTGAACATGGTGCCGTCTGGCGTGGTGTATGACATTGGCGCCGACTTGTTTCCGCAGCTGGTAGCGGCCAAACAGGCCTTTTTTGTGCAAAACCGTCCGTTTCACTGGCTGGACATTGGCAAGGTGAGCGATTATTGGTCGGTGTTGCAGCGGGTACTCAAGGGTGAGATTGCCGATATGGTGATGCCGGGCAAGGAAGTGCGTCCTGGAGTGTGGGTGGGCCTAAATACCAACATCCCCTGGGAACACGTGAAGATTGAGGGGCCGGTATATATCGGCTCGAGCGTGCGGGTGGAGCCCGGAGCCACCATCATCGGCCCGGCCTGGATAGGCAACGGATGCGTGATCCGTTCCGGCGCACGGGTGACGCGCAGCGTACTGTTTGAGTACACGCGCATTGCGGCGGATATGCATTTCAACGAGATGGTTGTGTCGCGCCACTACTGCGTGGACCGCCATGGCGACACGCTGTACCGGGGTGAAGACACTTCGCAACTGCGCTGGGGCGATGCCCGCGCCTGAACCTGGTTTTTTTCTATTTCAAGACTGATTTACCCATGTTGATTCAACCCGTTGTTCTCTCTGGCGGCTCCGGCACGCGCTTGTGGCCCTTGTCGCGTGAGAAGTACCCCAAACAATTGCTGCCGCTGATCGGCGATGACTCGCTGCTGCAGGCCACGGTGCGCCGAGTGGAAGGTATCGCCGGCATCGAGTTGGCGCCACCCATGGTGGTGTGCAACGAGGAATACCGCTATGTGATTGCCGAGCAGTTACGCACTATGGGCAAGCCCGGCACGGTGGTGCTGGAGCCCAAGGGTCGCAATACGGCGCCGGCGCTGACCATTGCAGCGCAAGCGGCTAGCCAGAATGGCGCCGACCCGGTGCTGCTGGTGATGCCGGCGGACCATGTGATCCTCGACAAGGCAGCATTTCAGCAGGTGGTGCGCCAGGGTGCGGCGCTGGCCGAGGGCGGCGCGATGGTGACTTTTGGCATTACGCCGGATGCGCCGGAGACGGGCTATGGCTACATACAGACGGGCGCGCCCTTCCAGGCGCAAGGCGCATTGCGCATTGCCCGCTTTGTGGAAAAGCCGGATCTGCAGACGGCACAGGCCTACCTGGCTGAAGGCAATTACCTGTGGAATAGCGGCCTGTTTATGGTGCGTGCCTCGGTCTGGCTGTCGGCACTCAGGGTGTGCCGCCCGGATGTGCTGGCTGCGTGCGATGCGGCTTGGGCTGCGGGCAAGAGCGACGGCGAGTTTGTGCGCGTGGGCAAGGAGGAGTTTTCAGCCTGCCCTTCCGACTCGATTGACTATGCAGTGATGGAGCGCATTGCCCGCCCGGATGCCGACGCTGCATTGCCTGCGGGTGTGGTGATTCCCCTGAGCGCCGGGTGGTCTGATGTGGGCGCCTGGGAGGCGTTGTGGAAGGCCCTGCCCAAAGACGCGCAGGGCAATGTGGCGCAGGGCGATGTGCTGCTGCAGGACAGCACCAACACGTTGGCGATGTCTGACGGGCGGCTGATCGCCTGCGTGGGCGTGAATGACTTGGTGGTGGTGGAAACTGCCGACGCCATTTTGGTGGTGCATAAGGACAGGACACAGGATGTAAAGAAGATCGTGGATCGCCTGAAAGCAGCAGGCCGCTCAGAAGGACAGACCCACCGCAAGGTGTTCAGGCCATGGGGGTCCTATGACAGCGTGGACAACGGGGCGCGTTTTCAGGTTAAGCGCATCATCGTCAAGCCCGGTGCGGCTCTCTCGCTGCAGATGCACTACCACCGCGCTGAACACTGGATTGTGGTGAGCGGCACGGCCAAGGTGACCAAGGGCGACCAGACGCTGCTGCTGTCAGAAAATGAGTCCACCTACATTCCCCTGGGTACCACCCACCGCCTGGAAAACCCTGGCCGCGTGGATCTGGAGATGATCGAGGTGCAATCCGGCAGTTACCTGGGCGAGGACGATATCGTGCGCTTTGAGGATGTGTACGGACGTTGATTTTGTAGGGCCGGGCTAGCTTGTATTAGGCGACCGGCAGCACTACTATGGACTTGTACTTTTGGAGAATGCACTATGTATAAGACCATCATTCTGGCCTACGACGGATCTGAAGCGGGGCAACAAGCGCTGCTCGATAGCAAGGAATTGGCGCAGTGGAGTCACGCATCGGTGTGGCTGGTGGCGGTGATGCCCTCCCCCGTCAATTTGGCGGGTTACGACGGGAGCATCTATATTCCGGAAATTGCCGAGCGCGACAAGCAGCGCTTCCAGGCCATTTTGGACGATGGCCTGAAGCGTATGACGGAGTCGGGCTACCAGGCGCAAGGCGAGTTGCTGAGGGGAGAGTCGGTGCATGAGATATCGGAGTTCGCCCGCAAAATCAAGGCCAACCTGATCGTTGTCGGCCATCAGCACCTGGATAGCTGGGCCGCCAGATGGTGGCGGGGCTCCACGTCGGCAGCGCTCATAGAGCACGCACCGTGCAGCGTGCTGTGCGTGATTACCAATTGAAGGCGTGAAGCTGCGGCTTTCTTGCTAACTCTTTAGCCGCACGCAGTTGCGCCCCGCTTCTTTGGCGTGGTACATGGCTTCGTCTGCGCTCTTGGTAAGGGCAATGGCATCCGTTCCGTCTCTGGGATAGAGAGCAACGCCAACAGAACATGACAGCACCATGTCCTTCCCATTGACAACAAAAGGCGGCTCAAGGGTTAACCGCAACTTGTCTGCCAATTCGAAGACGGGATCGGTATCGCTGAGTTCTGCCAGCAAGACGACGAATTCATCACCTCCAATGCGCCCTACAGTGTCTGCAGCCCGGACACACCTTTGAAGACGTAAGGCGACCTCTTTCAGGATCTGGTCCCCGACGCCATGGCCGAAGTTGTCATTGATGGGTTTGAAGTAGTCCAGATCAATGAAGATCATGGCAAATCGTCCGTTGTGGCGCCTGGCGCGGACCAGCTCCTGTTGGAGCCGGTCACTGAACAACGCCCGGTTGGGCAGCCCGGTTAATGGGTCATGTTGCGCTACATGGCGCAACTCTTCTGTCATGCTGGCGGCCATGCGCAGGGCGCGGTCCCGGCCATGAATCAGTTGCCAGGCCAGCAGTGACAACACCACACTCAAGGCGACGCCAGCCAGGGCTATTTCGGTGGCCATACTGCGGCCATAACGTGCTTCAAAGGCATCTTGGGTATGCAAGGACAGCGTCCAGTTATGGCCTGCAACCACCATGTACTCGTTGGAGCTGAGCGCATTTTCACTGAGCGCTTGGTCGGCGCCGGAGCCGCCATCGGATTGGTAAAGAAAGGAGGCAGGGGTGGTATCGGTATCGTCGTACACGGCGACGGACAAACCTGGTGACTGGCTACCGTACAAACTCGCCATAAAGTCACTCATATGAAAGGCCGCATAGACCCAGCCAATCAAATGGTCACGTCGCTGTTGCAAACTGTCGTGCGACAGGCCCGGTGCATAGATTGGCAAGTACATGATGAAGCCGGGTGGCGCACTGCCCTTGGCATCTACCAGTAACTGGACCTTTCCTGTGATGGCGGCCATTCCCGAATCGCGCGCCCTCTCCAGAGCGACCCGGCGTACCGGGTCTAGCCAGACATTGGCGCCCAAGGGTAGTCTCCCTTTGTAAGGCTCACGCTGAATGACAGCTGCGTACGCCTCGCGCAAGTCGTCTGGCTGAATTTTGTAGTCGGGCAATCCTGCGGCACGCATGGCCCGCTGGTGTGTGACCTTTAACTTTTGCGGAACCCATTCGACGAGCCCCATAACTTGTAAGCCTGAAAAATTGGCATCCAGTTGAAGTGTTTCAACATAGTCGTGCATAGCGTCACGGTTGCGCCAGTGGGTAGTAGCAAAAAGTGATTGCACGCCATGCAGCATTTGCTCATAGCCCTGTACCCGCTGTTCGATGCGGCTTACGGTCTCGCGCAGCGCAAAGTCAAACTGGGAACGCCTTGCCTTGTCCGTGCTTTGACGCTCGTGGTCCCAGGCGAACCCGGTAACACAGAGCATGACGAGCAATATGAACCAGGGCAACTGCCGAAGCCATACATGTGCAAGCGCTTGTTTTTTTTCGAGCGCAGGAATGTCGCCCTGGGATATCAAAAATTCACCATTGCCGAAGCCAGGTCGGGTTTGAAATACTTCTCAAAAATGCGACGCGTGGTTCCATCGTTGCGCATGTCAGCAGTCAGGGCGCGCCATTGCTCCTGTTGTGCCGCCGACAGCGTCTTTTTTGACATGATGAGTCCGTGTGGAACGGCAGGGTCTTTGAATTCGAGGATGGTGCTCATTTCGCGAATTTTTCGCTCCTCCAGGGCTGGAAAGTCAAACGGCTCGACGATCATGGCCTGAATTTGGCCCTGCATCAGCGTCTGATACAGCGGAGCCAGGCCACCAGCCTGACTGACCCGGTTTGCGTTTTGCAGTTTGTCTACCAGACGGTTGGCAGACTCACTGTAGCGAAAGCTGCGGATGACGCCGAGTTGCAGTTTGCCGTCTTGCTCAAAGTTGGATAGATTGCGAATGCCCGTATCGTTGCGCACCAAGAGGTAATACTTGTTACTGAAGTACCAGGCGAACCCTGCAAATTTATCGCGTTCGGTGTTGGTAATCCCGGAAAGGCTGAAATCCAGTGCGCCGGACTCTATGAGTTGCCAAATGCGTGCACGGGGCATAAGGCTAACGACCACTTTGCAACCACTGCGGCGAATGAGTTCGTCGGCGACGTCTTTGTCGATTCCGGTGCCAGTCTCCGCTGAATAAAGCAGACCATGATCGTGCAATGCAAGCGTGTATGTGCGTGAGCAGTCGATGGTGGCAGCGCTGGCCAAACCGAAACAGCCGAGCATTGCCAGAATGGCGAAGGCCAAACGCACAGTCATTGTTCTCACCCTATTTTTTAAACTGAATATTGACTGGAAGAGCAATGCAACTTGCCATTTCAGACATGTCGATTATCGACGGCACCCGCACTGCCCCACATTGATGCGGCGCAACAAATCCCGTTATTCTTCAATTTTCGGTGCTGTGTGCAACCAAAGCTTCACCACCCGGCAAGGTTGCGATTCACAGCAGCCAATAAAAAGCCCGCTGCTAGCGGGCTTTTTATTGGCAAATTTCGGATCTATCAGATCAGGAATTCGCTTTTATCGCGGCCTTGCAACCACTTGGGTGCCAAACCACGACCGGACCATTCCTTGCCGGAAATTGGATCACGGTACTTGGCGGCAACTTTCGAGCCTTCAGCCTTGACCTTTTTGGGTGCGCGTGCGTTGCCAAAAATGTCGGCTTGGGTAAGACCAAATTCAGCGACTAAGGCGCGAACTTTTCCAATCGCATCGGACAGCTCAGCCTGACGCTGTTCTTGAATCAGTTTGTCGAGCGCTTCTTTTTGTGCAATTAACTCTTGTAGGGTTGCCATGTTTTATATCTTCGTAAATTAAAGTTGAATCCAACGAGTGCAATTCACATTGCCTCAAGGTGAATTTTACTCCGATTTCCCCTAAGCCTTTAATACGTTAATAATCAGATTAGCTGGTTTTTAATACTCATTGCGGCGAAGAGGCTCAATGTATGTCAACCCATTGCGAAACATGCTGAGGTGCGCGGGGTTATTTAGGAGGCTACATTTGTCTTTACCATTAAAAAAAGCCTCTAAGCATTGCTGCTTAGAGGCTTTAAATCAATTTAATGGTCGGGGCGAAAGGATTCGAACCTTCGACCCTCTGGTCCCAAACCAGATGCGCTACCAGGCTGCGCTACGCCCCGACAGCTGGTATTCTAACCTCTTGCCCTGCCCTAGCCGGTGGGGTGCGGACTATTTTTCACACCATACACAAAAAGCCCTCTAAGCCATGCCGACACAACCTGCCCTTGCCTGGCTGGAGCCGGGGACCATGTTCCCCGATATCACTCAGGCTTGGCCCATCGGGTCTGAGGCTCCAGGCTTACTTGCAGCAGGGGGCAGTCTGGACGTAGCCAGTCTGCTTCGAGCCTATTCAAACGGTATTTTTCCCTGGTACAGCCAGGGTCAACCAATTCTCTGGTGGAGCACGGACCCGCGCATGGTGCTGCAGGTCAGCCACTTCAAACTGCATCGCTCTTTGAAAAAAGTCATTCAACGGTTTCAGGCGGATGCACGATGTGAAATTCGGATCGATTCGGCATTCGATGCAGTGATTGAAAACTGTGCCGGCACGGCGCGCGACGGTCAAAGCGGCACTTGGATACTGCCGGAGATGGTGGAGGCCTACAAGGCCCTGCACAGGGCCGGGTACGCCCACAGTGTGGAAACCTGGATTGATGGCGCATTGGCCGGTGGCCTTTACTGCGTCGCAATCGGCAAGGCGGTGTTTGGCGAGTCGATGTTTGCCCATCGCACGGATGCCTCCAAGCTGGCGCTAGCAGCACTGGTGGGCTTTTGCAGGTGCCACGGAGTGAGCCTGATTGACTGCCAACAAAATACGCCGCATCTGGCCTCCATGGGGGCTGGCGAAATCCCTCGTTCTCAGTTTGTGACGGGGGTGAGAATGGACATTGCCCTGGAGCCCATGGTCTGGTACTTTGACCCCCTATACTGGCGCTATACCCTCGACACCTAGTGACGCGCTGTGACAGATCTCAAGGACCTTCCCCTTCAAACGCTGCAGTTTTATGCAACGGCGCCCTATGAGTGCAGCTACCTGCCAGCGCGCATGGCACGCTCGCAGGTGGCCACTCCAAGCCATCTGATCAACAACTCCACCTACTCTGAACTGGTAGACCGAGGTTTTCGCCGCAGTGGTTTGTTTACCTATCGCCCCTACTGCGACGGCTGCCAGGCGTGCAAGCCGTTGCGATTGCCGGTTCAACAATTTCAATCGAACCGCAGCCAGCGTCGCGCGTGGGCCCAGCATGAAAACCTAGCCGTGCGGGTGCTCAAACTGGGATTTGAAGCAGAGCACTATGCGCTGTACCTTCGTTACCAGAACAGCCGGCACGCCGGCGGTGGCATGGATGAGGACAGTGTTGACCAGTACACCCAGTTTCTACTGCAAAGCCGGGTGAATTCCCGGCTGGTGGAATTCCGCGCGGTGGGTCCCGACGGCGCGATTGCCGATTTGAAGATGGTTTCCATTCTGGATGTGCTGGACGATGGGATTTCTGCGGTTTATACGTTTTATGAGCCTGAGGAAAAGGCGAGCTACGGCACCTACAACGTGCTGTGGCAAATACGCCAGGCCAAAAACTTAGGTTTGGCGTACTTGTACCTGGGCTACTGGATCGACGGCAGCCCCAAAATGAACTACAAATCGCGTTTTACACCCTGCGAGATCCTGTCGGGCGGAATCTGGAGCAATCACGAGGCGAACCCGGGTGGTTTGGCCTGATACTTGGCTATGGCAAAAAAAGACCCTGATATACCCAGCGTACCGGCAGTGCAAGTGCTCGAGCGCATGTTTACCCTCATTGATGTACTGGCCTCGCGCGAAGAGGCCGTATCCCTGAAGGAAATCAGTGAAAAAGCTGGGTTGCATCCCTCCACTGCTCACCGCATTCTGAATGACCTTGCCACGGGACGCTTTGTTGATCGACCACAGTCCGGTAGTTATCGCCTGGGCATGCGCCTGCTGGAGCTGGGCAACTTAGTCAAAGGCCGGCTGAATGTTCGCGATGCGGCACTTACCCCGATGCGCGAGCTGCACAAACTGATCCAGCAACCGGTCAACTTGAGCATGCGCCAGGGTGATGAAATTGTGTATGTGGAGCGCGCCTACAGTGAACGCTCCGGCATGCAGGTGGTGCGAGCCATCGGTGGACATGCTCCGCTGCATTTGACTTCAGTGGGCAAGCTTTTCCTGGCAGCGGACGATCCGCAGCGTATCCGAGCCTATGCCACTCGCACAGGCTTACAAGGGCATACAAAAAACAGCCTCACGTCGCTGGATGCGCTTGAACGCGAGTTGACCAAGGTGCGCCAGTACGGACAGGCAAGTGACAACGAAGAGTTGGAACTGGGCGTGCGTTGTATGGCAGCAGGCATTTACGACGACCAGAACAAGCTGGTAGCCGGACTTTCTATTTCAGCACCCTCGGGAAGACTGGAAGATGAATGGCTGCCCAAGTTGAAGGAGACAGCTAAGGCCATTTCGGAAGCTTTGGGCCACAAAGGTAGCAGCCCGCGCTAAGCGGGCGAACATCTACGCAGAAACTCTTAGTTAGTGGCCACGTGTTGGTCGGGCGTGTGGCTCGCCAATGGCGCGCCTTTACGGCTCAACAATGGACTGCTTTCCACCCAGTGGCGCACACGTTCAGCGTCGGCGATCCGGCTGAGTTTGCCGGTGGAGTCAAGGAACACCATGATGAGTTTGCGACCCGCAATCTTGGCCTGCATTACCAGGCACTGACCGGCTTCCGAGATGTAACCGGTTTTTTGAATACCGATGTCCCAAGATGGGTTCTTCACCAGGCGGTTGGTGTTATTGAATTGCAAGGTGCGGCGCCCTACCTCGACCTGGTAACCCGTGGAAGTGGACAGTTCGCGCAAGGTGGAATCTCCATAGGCAAAATTCACCAAGGTTGCCAAATCACGTGCGCTGGATTGGTTCTTGCTGGATAGCCCAGTGGGCTCCGCGTAGTTTGTATCGTGCATGCCCAGTGTTTTGGCACGTGTATTCATCATGTCGACAAAATGAGCCAAGCCACCCGGATAGGTCCGTCCCAACGCATGGGCAGCCCGGTTTTCGCTGGACATGAGGGCCAAATGAAGTAATTCACCGCGGCTCAGTTCTGTGCCTACAGCGAGTCGGGAGGAACTTCCTTTTTCAGTATCGACATCGGCCTGGGATATGGTGATGCTTTCATCCATGGGCAAATGCCCCTCGCTCACTAACAGGCCGGTCATCAGCTTGGTAATGGATGCAATAGGCAGCACGGCTTGTTCGTTTTTGCTGAACAGCACTTCATTGGTGTCCTGATCCACTACCAGAGCCACGCTGGACTTGAGGGCTAGCGAATCATGTTCACCATGCAAACCGGCGAGTTGGCCGAACGAAGGTTTGAGAGGAATGATCTCTGCTGACTGTCGAACTGCGCGGTGCACCGCGTGCTTTTTAGTCGAATGCGAGGGCTTCTTCTGCATCGCATCGGCACCCATGGGAACCAGTGTGATGAATCCAACTAGAGCTAAGAGGACCGTACGAAATTTATTCTGTATCAAAATGGCTTCCATTCATTCGGCGTGGTGATTGACGGCAATGACCCAGCGAGACGCATGCGGATGAACACAAGTGTAATAAAGAAAGTCATGCAAGATCAAGTACTTGCATGACTTTCTTAAAGACCAACCCAATCTTTACCTGCTGCTATCCTTGGGCCGCCACACGATCGGCTTTGCTCTGAAGCTTATTTAACGCGCTCAAGTAAGCTTTGGCCGATGCCACCACGATATCTGGGTCTGCACCTACGCCATTAACGACACGCCCGCTATTTTGCAGTCGCACTGTCACTTCACCCTGGCTTTCAGTTGATCCGCTGATGGCGTTAACCGAGTACAGCACCATTTCTGCCCCACTTTTGACATGCGCTTCGATGGCCTTGAGCGACGCGTCCACTGGGCCATTTCCTTCAGCCGTGCCCTTCACTTCCTTGCCGTCCACCGTGAACACAATGCTGGCCTGAGGACGCTCGCCGGTTTCGCTGTGCTGCGAAAGTGATACAAAGACGTACTGTTCCTTGTGTTGGGAAACGTTTTCCTCGCTGACCAGAGCCAAAATGTCTTCGTCAAAAATCTCACTCTTACGATCAGCCAACTCCTTGAATCGGGTGAAGGCGGCGTTGATTTCGGCTTCGCTTTCCATCTGCACGCCGAGCTCCTGCAGGCGTTGCTTGAAAGCGTTGCGTCCACTGAGCTTGCCCAGAACGATCTTGTTCGCAGTCCAGCCTACATCTTCGGCGCGCATGATTTCGTAGGTATCGCGCGCCTTAAGTACGCCATCCTGATGGATGCCCGAAGCGTGGGCAAAGGCGTTGGCCCCTACAACCGCCTTATTGGGCTGTACAACAAAGCCAGTAGTCTGACTGACCATGCGACTGGCTGCCAGAATGTGACGCGTATCGATACCCAACTCCAAGCCAAAATAGTCGCGGCGAGTCTTCACCGCCATCACGACTTCTTCCAGGCTGCAGTTGCCGGCCCGCTCGCCCAGGCCGTTGATGGTGCATTCCACCTGGCGAGCTCCACCAATCTTGACGCCGGCCAGCGAGTTGGCCACCGCCATGCCCAAGTCGTTGTGGCAGTGCACCGACCAGATGGCCTTGTCGGAGTTGGGAACGCGCTCGCGCAGGTCTTTGATGAAGTTGCCATACAGCTCGGGGATAGCGTAACCCACGGTGTCGGGCACATTGATAGTCGTGGCCCCCTCGTTGATCACAGCCTCGATCACGCGGCACAGAAAGTCTGGGTCGCTGCGGTAACCGTCTTCTGGGCTGAACTCAATGTCGTCCACCAGATTGCGGGCAAAGCGCACCGCCTGTTTGGCCTGCTCAAACACCTGATCCGGCGTCATTCGCAGCTTCTTCTCCATGTGCAACGCGGAGGTTGCGATAAAGGTATGGATTCGGGCACGGTTGGCACCTTTCAGAGCCTCCGCTGCACGCGAAATATCTTTGTCATTGGCCCTTGAAAGCGAGCAAATGGTGGAATCTTTGATGGTGTTTGCAATCAGCTGTACGGCTTCAAAGTCGCCATTGGAACTGGCGGCAAAACCAGCCTCGATTACATCCACCCTCAGGCGCTCAAGTTGGCGCGCAATGCGCAGCTTTTCGTCGCGCGTCATGGAGGCACCAGGCGACTGCTCGCCGTCGCGCAATGTGGTGTCAAAAATAATCAGTTTGTCGCTCACGTCTGTCTCTCCTGAATTAATGCAAGCCGCGCTCGTCGGGTTCGTCGGTGGAAGTGCTGATGACGCTGGTCTGCACACCGCGTGACTTGCGCACGCCATAAATCACATAACCACTCAGGCCATACATCACGAACAAGCCAAAGATCACCTTGGGCGGATCCAGATTCACCAGTGCGATCGCCAAAGCGATTGCGACGATCACTGCAAAGGGCACACTGCGCTTCATGCTGATATCTTTGAAGCTGTAAAACGGCACATTGGTCACCATGGTCAAGCCTGCATACAGAGCCACCACAAAGGTCGCCCAGGTAAGGTCAGTGCCTTTGTAACCCAGATCAGTGGCTAGCCAAATAAAGCCGGCAACCAGTGCTGCCGCTGCGGGCGAAGGAAGTCCTTGAAAATAACGCTTATCGACCACCCCGGTGTTCACGTTGAAGCGAGCCAGACGCAGGGCCGCGCACGAGCAGTAGACAAACGCGGCAAACCAGCCCCAGCGCCCCAGACCACGCAGCGACCAGACGTAGGAGATGAGTGCGGGTGCAGCACCAAAGGAAACCATGTCAGAGAGCGAATCCATTTGCTCACCAAAGGCGCTTTGCGTGTTGGTCATGCGCGCTACACGGCCGTCCAGACTGTCGAGCACCATGGCACAAAAAACGCCCACAGCCGCAAGATCAAAACGGCCATCAACCGCCATCACGATGGCATAAAAGCCGCCAAACAATGCTGCCAGGGTAAACAAATTAGGGAGAATGTAGATGCCCTTACGCGGCTTGCGCACAACCACCGTGTCACTGTCCTGAGCGGCGGAATCATTTCCATCTTGCATACGTGTTCCTGACCTTTATCCAACATCCATCGAAAAAGACTTGCTGCATCGCTGCAGCCTGTGCGGCGCACCAGTGTAAGCCACAGCGTCATTGTCGCAGGCATCACCAAAACCTTGACTTGCACAATAGAAAAAGGCCACATAAGTGGCCTTTTTGCGTGCAACCCAGAAGGATTAATTGCGGGTTTGGTCGACCAACTTGTTCTTGGCGATCCAGGGCATCATGGCGCGCAGCTTGGAGCCCACCACTTCGATCTGGTGTTCAGCGGTCAAGCGACGACGGGCAGTCATGCTGGGGTAGCCGGTGCGGCCTTCCAAAATGAACATCTTGGCGTATTCGCCGGTCTGAATACGCTTGAGTGCGTTGCGCATGGCTTCGCGGCTTTCTGCGTTGATCACTTCAGGACCTGTGACGTATTCACCGTACTCCGCATTGTTGGAGATGGAGTAATTCATGTTGGCGATGCCGCCTTCATAGATCAGATCCACGATCAACTTCAGTTCGTGCAGGCACTCGAAATAGGCCATTTCAGGTGCGTAACCGGCTTCCACGAGTGTCTCGAAGCCCATCTTCACCAGTTCTACCGCGCCACCGCACAAAACGGCTTGCTCACCGAACAGGTCGGTCTCGGTTTCTTCCTTGAAGTTGGTCTCGATAATGCCGGCCTTGCCGCCACCATTGGCCATGGCGTAGCTCAGGGCCAGGTCACGGGCTTTGCCGGACTTGTCTTGGTGCACAGCCACAAGGTGGGGCACGCCGCCACCCTGGGTGTAGGTATTGCGCACGGTGTGGCCAGGCGCCTTGGGAGCAACCATCCACACGTCCAGATCGGCGCGGGGCACGACTTGGTTGTAGTGCACGTTGAAGCCGTGAGCAAAGGCCAGCGAAGCGCCCTGCTTCAGGGACGATTCAATCTCGTTGTATACGCCAGCAATGTTTTCATCGGGCAACAAGATCATCACCACATCAGCCGAAGCAACCGCTTCGTTGACTTCCTTGACGGTCAGACCAGCCTTGGCAACTTTGTCCCAAGAAGCTCCACCCTTACGCAAACCAACCACAACCTTCACGCCGCTGTCGTTCAAGTTCTGAGCGTGGGCATGGCCCTGGCTACCGTAACCAATAATGGCAACCGTCTTGCCTTTGATGAGGCTCAGATCGCAATCCTTGTCGTAAAAAACCTTCATTTCATCTCTCCGTTGTAAAAAGTTAAACGCGCAAAATGCGCTCGCCGCGACCGAGTCCACTGGAGCCGGTACGCACAGTTTCCAAAATGGCAGACCGTTCAATGGCATCCAGGAACGCATCGTTCTTGGACTGGTCGCCGGTCAATTCAATGGTGTAGCTTTTCTCGGTGACGTCGATAATTCGCCCCCGGAAAATGTCCGCCATACGCTTCATCTCTTCGCGCTCCTTGCCCACGGCGCGAACTTTCACCATCATAAGCTCGCGCTCGATGTAGGCGCCTTCGGTCAGGTCCACCACCTTAACCACCTCGATCAGGCGGTTCAGGTGCTTGGTGATCTGCTCGATAACATCTTCCGACCCTGCGGTCTGAATCGTCATGCGCGACAGGCTGGGATCTTCCGTGGGCGCCACTGTCAGCGACTCAATGTTGTAGCCACGTGCCGAAAAAAGACCCACGACGCGGGAAAGAGCACCCGGCTCATTTTCCAGCAAAACTGCAATGATGTGTTTCATAAGACTAGCTTCCTCTTCTCGCCGCCCTCCCCCTGCCGCGGTAACGTCAGGGCTTGGCGGACAATAGATTCGTCAAAAGGTAAAGTTGATAGGTAAGCGGTTACAGGTCTTCAGACCCGAGCAGCATTTCTGTAATGCCCATGCCAGCCTTGACCATGGGGAACACGTTCTCGGTTGGATCGGTACGGAAGTCCATGAACACCGTACGGTCCTTGAGTTTGCGGGCTTCGCGAAGCGCGGGTTCCACATCTTCCGGACGCTCAATCAGCATACCCACATGTCCATAGGCCTCGGCCAACTTAACAAAGTTAGGCAGTGCGTCCATGTAGCTGTGGCTGTAGCGGCCTTCGTACTCCAACTCCTGCCATTGGCGCACCATACCAAGGTAGCGGTTGTTCAGCGCGCAAATTTTGATAGGCGTGTTGTACTGCAAGCACGTGGAGAGTTCCTGAATGCACATCTGCACCGAGCCTTCGCCGGTGATGCAGAACACTTCACTCTCCGGCTTGGCCAATTTGATGCCCATGGCATAGGGGATACCCACGCCCATGGTTCCCAGACCGCCGGAATTGATCCAGCGGCGCGGCTCATCAAAGCGGTAGTACTGCGCTGCCCACATCTGGTGCTGGCCCACATCGGATGTGATGTACGTGTCGGCATCCTTGGTCATGTTCCAAAGTGTCTCCACCACAAACTGGGGTTTGATTACATCGCCCTTGCCGTGGTCGTACTTCAGGCAATCGCGCTTGCGCCAACCTTCAATAGTGTCCCACCAAGAGCCCAGAGCATCAGCGTCGGGCTTGGTTGCACCTTCCTTAATCATGGCAATCATCTCGCTCAACACGTCTTTTACATCGCCAACGATAGGGATGTCTACTTTGACGCGCTTGGAGATGCTGGACGGGTCGATATCAATATGGATGATTTTGCGTTCATTTTGCGCAAAGTGCTTGGGGTTGCCAATCACGCGATCGTCGAAACGCGCACCCACGGCCAGCAGAACGTCACAGTTCTGCATGGCGTTGTTAGCTTCCACGGTGCCGTGCATGCCCAGCATGCCCAGGAATTTGCGGTCGCTAGCCGGGTAAGCACCCAAGCCCATCAGTGTGTTGGTGCAGGGGTAGCCCAGCATGTCAACCAAAGTACGCAATTCGGCCGATGCATTGCTAAGCAACACACCGCCGCCGGTGTAGATGTAGGGGCGTTTAGCCGCTAGCAGCAATTGCAAGGCCTTGCGGATTTGACCGCCATGCCCCTTACGCACCGGGTTGTAGGAGCGCATTTCGATGCTGGTCGGGTAACCGGCGAAAGGCACCTTCTTAAAGGACACGTCCTTTGGAATGTCTACCAGCACAGGGCCTGGACGGCCACTGCGCGCAATATGAAAAGCTTTCTTCAGTGTGTCAGCCAGGTCTTTGGCGTCCTTCACCAGAAAATTGTGCTTGACCACAGGACGGGTAATACCCACTGCGTCGCACTCTTGGAAAGCGTCCATGCCAATGGCGTGGGTTGGGACTTGGCCGCTGATGATGACCATCGGGATGCTGTCCATGTAGGCCGTTGCAATACCGGTCACTGCATTGGTCACGCCGGGACCGGAAGTGACCAGAGCCACCCCTACGTCGCCAGTGGCACGGGCGTAGCCATCGGCAGCATGCACTGCCGCCTGTTCATGGCGCACCAACACGTGCTGTATGGTGTCCTGCTTAAAAAACGCGTCGTAAATGTGCAGTACCGCACCACCGGGATAGCCCCAGACGAACTTGACGTTTTCGGCCTGCAAGGCTTTGATGAGGATCTCCGCACCGCGGAGTTCAGGGATAGAGACAGATTTTTGTGCGGCAGTCGCCGCTGAAGCGATTTCAGCTTTTGATATTTCCATGATGAACCTTTGTGAATTTCTCTAACGAAAAACCTTGGGTGCCCCTTCACAAACACTTGTGGTGTCGCGTCGGGACTTAAGGACCAGGACATAGACGCAGTGAATATTGCGTCGGACCGGGACCCGTTTGCCTTTTGAAGAGCAACGCGGATTATCGCACTGTCGCAGACTAATCCGCCATGGTGGACTGATTTTTCCACACGACAGATGTGATAATGGGCGTTTTTCCAGCGGACTTATTGGCTTGGCAACTGAATCCGAACTTTCCGAATTCCTGAAGAGCGTTGAGAAACGAGCTTTCAAGCGCTCGATTTATCACGTTCGCAATGAGGAGTCGGCGCTGGACATCGTGCAGGACAGCATGATGAAACTGGCAGAACACTACGGACACAAGCCCGTAACGGAATTGCCGATGCTGTTCCAACGCATTCTGTCGAACTGCACACTGGACTGGTTTCGACGGCAAAAAGTGCAAAACGCACTTTTCTCCAACATGAGCGACTTCGAATCATCCAGCGACGACGATGATTTCAATTTACTGGAGTCGCTGGACGCCTCGTCTGGCAATGACATAGGCGAAAGCGCCGAGAGCATCACGGATCGGGCACAAACTTTGCGTAGCATTGAGACCGAAGTACAGCAACTCCCTACACGTCAACGGGAAGCCTTCTTGATGCGTTACTGGGAGGAGATGGATGTGGCGGAAACAGCCTCCGCAATGGGATGCTCGCAGGGCAGTGTTAAGACGCACTGCTCTAGGGCAGTTTCTGCGTTAAGCAAGGCTTTGAGGGCAAAGGGGATTAAATTATGAATACGCAGGTGAATAGCCAACAACAGCTCCGCGCGGACGCCTTTGGAACTGCCATAGCAACCAGGCTGTCCGAGGGTTCGGAAGGCCTGCCTCACGACATTAGCGAGCGCCTTAAAGTCGCCCGTACCCGCGCCATCGCCAACCGAAAGATTGTTAGCTTGCAAGTGGCTAATAACGTGTCCGTGTCTGCTGGTGAACTCGCACTTCATCTCGGTGGCCGTGAAGATGGACTGTGGAACCGTATTGCCTCATTGCTCCCATTGGTTGCCCTGGTTGCAGGCCTGATTTCCATTGCGGTGCTGCAAGACGAGTTGCGAGCCCGGGAGGTTGCGGAAGTCGACTCTGAGTTGCTGACCGACGAATTACCACCATCCGCCTTTGTTGACCCCGGTTTCGCGCAATATTTGCGTGTCAATCAATCCAATTAGTGACCCTCATTTCATGCTTTCTTGGGATAGATTGAGTATTTTTTCTTCTGATCAGCCGGTGGTGGGCCACTTTGGCAAAGGCTTGGTTTTGGCATCTTTGGCCCTTTTTGCTCTGGCTGCGTCTGCACAACCAATTGCCACACCCTCTGCTCCTGCTGCGGCAACAGCTGCCACTGTGACTACAGAATGGCTTTCGCTGTCCGCTGCGGAACAAAGCGCCCTGAGCCCACTGGCAAAGCACTGGAATGCCCTAAGCGAAGGCCAAAAACGCAAGTGGCTCGCAGTGGCCGCCACATACTCGAAACTGGCTGCTCCAGATCGGGAGAAACTACACAGTCGCATGGTGGAGTGGGCAGCCCTGTCCCCCAAGGACCGCGAATTGGCGCGTCTGAACTTCGCCCAAACCAAAACCATCACGAAGTCTGACCGCGCCGCTGACTGGGAGGCCTATCAGGCGCTCAGCCCTGATGAGCGTAAGAAGCTTGCCGATGGTGCCAAAGTCAGGCCAGTAGGAGCCGCAGTTGCCATCAAGCCCGTTGCGCCCGACAAATTGGCGGCCGTGCCGGTCACGCGTCACACACCGGAGCGTGAGCGCTCGGCTGCTGCAGCGCAAAGACCACTGAATCGCAACACTCTCTTGCCGCAGGTACCCGCTAGCGCGCCGCCAACGGCATCGTCTGCACTGCCCACCCTACCTTGATGACTCCGAGTATTTGGCGCCGCTTGGCCTGCTGGGCCTACGAGGGAGTATTGCTGTTTGGCGTGGTCTTTATCGCTGGCTATTTGTTTGGCACACTCAGTCAGACTCGAAATGCCATGGATAACCGCAACGCACTGCAGGCCTTCCTGTTTGTCGTGTTCGGTATTTACTTTGTCTGGTTCTGGGCCAAGGGCCAGACTCTGGCGATGAAAACATGGAACATCCGGGTGGTCGACCGTGAAGGGAAAGCTATCAGTCAGCGCCGAGCACTTGGCCGCTATGTGCTGAGCTGGGTCTGGTTTTTGCCGCCCTTGGTCGCACTGGCGCCATTCAATCTTCCAGGCCCTGAGGTGGCGGTCTTGGTGGTGGGCTGGATAGTGGTGTGGGCACTGCTGAGCCGATTCCAGTCCCAGGGCCAGTTCTGGCATGACGTTTGGGCGGGTACGCGGCTGGTAAGCTCACAACCCCTGAACCGTTAAGCAAGAACGCACCATGCCACGCCCGGAAACGGCAACACCAGTCAATCCGCAAAAATTACGCAGAGGCATTAGCCGGGTCTGGCACGCTGCGGGCTACTCTGCGGCAGGTCTGCGCGCCGGCTGGAGCGAAACGGCATTTCGCCAAGAAGTCTTTGCCGCAATATTTCTGCTACCGCTGTCCTTCTGGCTGGGCCGCAATTGGATGGAAGTTGCGGTGCTGGCTGGCAGTGTTATGGCGTTAATGGCAGTGGAATTGCTGAATTCAGCTATCGAAGCCGCCATAGACCGGGTTGGTCCGGAGTGGCATGACCTGTCCAAACGCGCCAAGGACATGGGCAGTGCGGCCGTATTTCTAAGTCTGATTTTTTGCTGCGGCGTCTGGTTCGCTGCCCTTTACCACTGCTTGGTATGACCACTCCCCTCTTTTCTGTTTGTGTGTATTGCGGCTCAAAGCCTGGCACAGACCCTCTATATGCCCAAGCCGCCGTTACCGTAGGCCAATGGATTGCTGCCCATGGTGGGCAGTTGGTATACGGCGGTGGAAGTGGGGGACTGATGGGCTTGGTGGCGGATGCCACGTTAGCCGCAGGTGGACGTGTGGTCGGCATCATCCCCAAGGCGCTGATGGAAAAGGAATGGGCACACCATGGCTGCACCGAGCTGCATATCGTCGACAACATGCACGACCGAAAACGCATGATGGCAGAGCGTGCCAATGCATTTTTGGCCCTGCCCGGTGGCATTGGAACCCTGGAAGAACTGTTTGAGGTGTGGACTTGGCGCCAGCTTGGATACCACGACAAGCCAATCGGATTGCTCAACACGGCTGGTTATTACAGCGGTTTACTCGCGTTTTTGCACCATTCCGTTGCTAATCAGTTTTTAGGTGATTGGCAAATGGGCCTGATACGCGCCAGTGATGAGCCGGCGTATTTGCTCCAGGAATTGGTTCAGGCAGCAGGTCTATCTCACATCGCGCAGCTCGACCAAATCTAGGCCGCCACAGCAGCGGCCCAGGCCTTAAACAGCTGATTCGTCCTGCTCGCCGGTACGAATGCGTACGACGCGTTCTACACTGGTGACAAAAATCTTGCCGTCCCCAATCTTGCCGGTACGCGCGGCCTTGACGATAGCATCCACACAGCGGTCCACATCTTCTGTCTTGACTACCACCTCAACCTTCACCTTGGGCAGAAAGTCCACGACGTATTCCGCACCACGGTACAACTCCGTGTGGCCTTTTTGACGGCCAAAACCCTTGACTTCGGTAACGGTCAAGCCGGTCACGCCGCACTCGGCCAGTGCCTCACGGACTTCTTCCAGCTTGAATGGCTTAACAACAGCGGTAATTTGTTTCATCGAATACTTCCAAAAATCAGGCTCTAAAGCGGTTGGTAATAGGATAACGCCAATCTTTGCCAAAGCTGCGATGGGTCACCCGAATCCCTACCGGCGACTGACGGCGCTTATATTCATTGATTTTGATGAGACGGGTCACCTTTTCCACGTCCTCCTTGGCGAATCCGGCGGCGATCAGTGACTCTATGCTCTCGTCGTTCTCCATATAGCGCCCCAGAATCGCATCCAGAATTTCGTATGGTGGCAGGCTATCCTGGTCGGTCTGGTCAGGGCGCAACTCGGCACTGGGCGGACGGGTAATGATGCGCTCAGGTATCGGATTAACGCATGTGCCGAATGGATTGTTGGCGTTGCGCCAGCGCGCCAGTTTGAACACTGTCGTCTTGGCCAAGTCCTTTATGACCGCAAAACCTCCGGCCATGTCGCCGTACAGTGTGCAATAGCCGGTGGCCATTTCCGATTTGTTGCCGGTGGTCAGCACAATGCTGCCGAACTTGTTGCTCAAGGCCATCAACAAAGTGCCGCGAATGCGCGCTTGAATATTCTCCTCGGTGGCATCCAGTGCCAGCCCGGCAAACTCGCCTGCCAACGATGCCTTGAAGGCTTCAAACTCGGGCACGATAGAAATTTCGTCATAACGCACGCCCATGCGATCGGCCATTTCGCGCGCATCCAGCCAACTGATGTCAGCGGTATAGGGCGACGGCATCATCACAGTGCGCAGCTTGGATGCACCCAGTGCATCCACGGCCACCGCCAATACCAACGCCGAATCGATCCCCCCGGACAAGCCAAGCAGTGCACCCGGAAACCCATTTTTACCAATGTAGTCGCGCACACCCAGCACAAGTGCATCCCACAGATCCGCTTCAGGACTGCGCACGGGCTCGATGGCACCCTGAAGCTGCAAACCCGTGGCCAAGCTCTCCACTTGCACATCAAAGAGATCCTCCCTGAAGCTCGGCGCCCGAGCCGCCAGGGTGCCATTGCCGTTCAGTGCAAAGGAGTGACCTTCAAACACCACCTCATCCTGGCCTCCTACCAGGTGCGCATACACCAAAGGCAGGCCAGTCGCCTGCACGCGTTGGGTCATTACGGCTTCACGTTCATAGCCCTTGCCAATATGAAAAGGCGATGCATTAATTACAGCCAACAGTTGGGCACCAGCTTCCTTGGCTAGTTGTGCCGGCTGCTCAAACCATGCGTCCTCACAAATCAGCAAGCCCACCCGCACACAGTCCGTGCCCTCACCTGCCTCAAACACGCACACGCCGTCACCAGGACTGAAGTAACGGCGTTCATCGAACACTTGGTAATTTGGCAACTGCCGCTTGGCGTACGTGGCAAGCACCTGCCCGTCACGCAACACACTGGCGGCGTTCAAACGGCTCTGACTGGAAACCGAACGCGTCCGCGTGTCGCTGCCGGTCGGGTGACCAACCACCACTGCCATACCCTTTAACCCGGACAACTGCGAGGCCAAGGACAACAAGGCATCATCACAGGCTTGGATAAATGCGGGCCGCAAAAATAGGTCTTCCGCAGCGTAACCGCACAGAGACAATTCGGGCGTCAGCAACAGGCGAGCACCCTTGGCATAGGCCTGTTGCGCAGCGTCTACGATTTTGCGGACGTTCCCATCCAGATCACCCACGAAAAAATTGAGTTGCGCAACGCACAGTTTGAGAGTCATGAACCAGCAATACTTAGTTAAGAGCCACAATAAACAAGCGGCAGTGGCGCTGTGGAGCGCGGTATGAATGATTATGTCATTCAGGTGCACCACTCGCCCGCAGACGTTGACGCAGCAGCTTGGGATGCACTGCTGCGGGCACAGCCCCATGGCAGTGTGTTCATGCGCCACGCTTACCTGAGCGCATTGCACGCCAGTGGCAGCGCCTGTACCGGCACCGGCTGGGAGCCACGCTTTGTCCTGCTTAGCAACGACGAAGGCATTGCCGCGGCCACCGTGCTCTACATCAAGGACCACTCGATGGGCGAGTACGTCTTTGACTTTGCCTGGGCCAATGCCTACCAACAGCACGGCCTGCCCTACTACCCAAAGGCGGTGGTGGCCGTGCCCTTTACCCCGGTGCCAGGCAGCAGACTGCTGGCCCGTGATGAAGTTTCCCGTGCAGCTCTGGTGCGAACCTTGGTGGGCTTGAGCCAGCAATGGGGTCTATCTTCCCTGCACCTGCTATTTGGCGCCACAGAAGATATGACCGCGTGCACCCAGGCTGGGATGATGCTGCGCCACACGGTGCAGTTTCACTGGAATAACCGGCCCGGCGGCTACCCTGACTTTGATACGTTTCTGGACTCACTGTCTCAAGACAAGCGCAAGAAAATCCGCCAGGAGCGGCGCAAAGTCAGTGAAGCGGGAGTCACGTTCCGTTGTTCCGAAGGGGCCGCCATCAGCACCGGGGATTGGGAATTTTTCTACCGTTGCTATGAACGCACCTACCTGGAGCATGGCAATTCGCCCTATTTGCATCCAGATTTTTTCAGCCGTATGGCGCAGACCATGCCGGAAAACTGGTTGCTGTTTGTAGCTGAACGCGAGGGGCGGCCGATTGCCAGCAGTCTGATTGCCATCGGCAGCTACCCATCACAGAATTCTGCTGCCTCGGCACCTGAATTTGAAAAGGTTGCCTATGGCCGGTATTGGGGCGCTCTGGAGCGGGTCGATTGCCTGCACTTTGAGGCCTGTTACTACCAGCCGCTTGTTTGGTGCATTGCCAACGGCTATCGGCGCTTTGAAGGCGGTGCCCAGGGTGAACACAAAATGGCTCGGGCCTTACTGCCGGTAAAGACCAGCAGCGCACATTGGATCGCCCATCGGGAATTCAGCGACGCAATAGCCAACTTTTTGCATCGCGAAGGCAGTGGCATTGCGAACTACATGGAAGACTTGCATACACGCAACCCATTCCGCCAAACCTAGCCACACTTCGCAAAAAAAACAGCCCGAGCAGACGCAATATCGACTCGGGCTGTTAGATCAGGCGGCCGCGGGGCCGCTAGTGCATTAACTTTGCAGCTTGTTGTAGGCCTCGATGCCGTCCATGATTTCTTTGCGGGCAGCGTCTGGGCCTTCCCAACCAATAATCTTGACCCACTTGCCTTCTTCCAGATCCTTGTAGTGCTCAAAGAAGTGGGCAATGGTCTTCAGACGCAGGGGTTGCAGATCTTCAGGCTTTGTCCAACGGCTGTAGAGGGACAGAATTTTGTTGGTGGGCACAGCCAGCACCTTGCCGTCCATACCGGCTTCATCTTCCATCATCAGAATACCGATGACGCGGCAAGGAACCACGACACCAGGAATCAGCGGCACGGGGGTAATCACCAGCACGTCCACGGGGTCACCATCACCGGACATGGTTTTTGGCACGTAACCGTAGTTGGTGGGGTAATGCATGGCCGTGCTCATGAAACGGTCCACAAAAATCGCGCCAGTGGCTTTATCCACTTCGTACTTCACGGGGTCAGCGTTCATCGGGATTTCGATGATCACGTTGAATTCGTCAGGACATTTCGGGCCGGGGGTAACGTTGTCTAAGGACATGAGTGGTCTCTTTAATGATGGAAATCAAAAACTTTGAGGATTAACCCTGATTTTACT
>CANFIH010000007.1 GCA_947446855.1 Burkholderiales bacterium | reverse complement strand
GGTGCCGTTCCGCTGGTACCACCGGTTCCCACCGTATGGCATTTGGAACACAGCTTGGCCGCCATGGTGGCAGCCGTGGCTGCCTTGATTGTGGTTTGGTAGGTGATGCCGGTATGCAGCGCAGTCAAAGTCCCCAAACCGGCCACGGAATAGTCGGTTGGTGAGTGGCAGGTGATGCAGGTCGGCGTCGTCGTGGGCATATGGCCTGCCGGCTTGTCCACCCCGGTGAACGCGGTGGTACTGCCATGGCATTGTGAGCAATCGCCGGTCAGCGGATGCGCGCTGTCGGTGATGCCGAACTTGCCCAGCGCGGTGGTGGTCGGTGCCGCCAGAGGACGTGTCTGGAAGCCCTTGTAACTGCCATTGGCGGTGACTGTGCTGGGGTTGATGGGATAAAGGTCCACACCCTTCCAGACGTAATTGCTGTCATGGCAGGCGTTGCAGCCACTGCTGATACCCGTGTGGATCATGGTGCCCGTGGGTGCAGGCAACCGGAAACCGCTCACGGCAGCCGGTGTGCCTGTGACGGCCAGCAATGCGCTCGGCGTGGAGCCGGCATGGCAGGCCTCGCACGCAGCCGTGTAGGGAATGTGCGCTGTCGCACCCATGGCCGCAGTGGCCGGAATCGCCACCAGGTTGGAGATACCGGTGAAGTTGGTCGCGAGCAGCCCGTTGCCGTGGCAGGTGGCACATCCGGTGGTGACACCGGTGTGGCTGTACTTGCCTCCGGCGAATTTGGAGGTGTCGATCACCGGACTGAGGCCCACGTGGCAAACCTCGCAGGCCACCGTGCCGTAGGGCACGTGCTTGGCGATGCTGTCCGGAGACTTGATCACCACACCGCCTGCGTTGTATTTCGCGGCATTGGCCGCACTGTGGCACTGCGCGCAATTGACTGTCGTTGATGGTGCGTACGCGTGGATGTTGGCCACCGTCGGGACTTTCGAGAAGTCCGCAGTTCCACCGACCAGGTCGATTTGGGTGTGGCAATTAGCGCAGGTTGCGGTGGCCGAATAGGGAATGTGGTTGGCCGGCACCGCAGACACCGAGAAGCTCGAGGTACTGCCGTGGCAGTTGGAGCAGTCCGTCGTGCCTGTGGGGTGGTTGCCATCATTGATCGAGTATCCGGTGCCATTCAAGAAGGGGCGCGTATTGAAGCCCAGGTAATTGGCACCCACCGTTTTAACGGTCGGCGTGCGTGTGTAGAAGCTGGTGTCCACCTCAAGCCAGGACATGCCGGCCTCATGGCAGCTGACGCAACCGGAAGTCACATTCGTGTGGATCATGGCGCCGGTGGGTATCGGCAGCTTGAATCCGGTGTTGGGTGCAACTTTCGACACAGCACCCTTGATCCAGGTGGTCAGCGCCGTGGGGGTGCTGCCCAAATGGCAGGACACGCAATCCGGTTTGGTGGTGGTTGGAATATGGGTGCTGAATGCACTCAGCACCACCATGTTCGTGATACCAACATAGCTGGTGCCACCAGCGTGGCAGGTCTGGCAACTCGCGGTAATTCCGCTGTGGCTGTACTTGGTGGTTTCAAAGGTGTTGACCGAGCCCGCCACCGCACCGGTGTAGGCAATCAGCACGCCAGGCACCGTGGTGTGGCAGGCCACACAGTCCACACCGCCCGCATTGGGCACGTGGCCCGCAGGGATGGGTTTAGGCGTTTGGCCGGCAAAGCTCAGCGCAGTCACGCCGTCGCCGTGGCAGTTGGCGCAACCACTGGTCACACCACTGTGGCTGTAGGCGGAGTTAGCGAAGTTGGCTCCGTTTCTCACCGGCAAAGCGACATTGATACTGGAGGCAACGCCACCACTGCCGACGTGGCAGCTCTCGCAACCCAACGCACCCATGGGCACGTGCGTTGCTGGCGGCTTGATCAGCTTGCCGGCCATGCCCGCCAATTGGTTGTAGGTGTCGGCATTGGTCGCGCTATGGCATTGCACACAGTTGTTTGTGGTCGAAGGTGCGTACAGGTGAATGTTGGTCAAGGACGGCATCAGCGAATAGTCACTTGTCGTGTGGCAGTTCTGGCAGGTTGCGGTGCTGGCCGTTGGAATGTGGTTTGCCGGTTTCGCCGTGGATGAGAAATCGGTAAAGCTGCTGTGGCAGGCCGAGCAGTCACCCGCTGCCGGATGCGCGGCATCCGCCACCCGGAATGTTCCGGCCGTGGAAGGACGCGTCTGGAATCCCTTATAAGGCGCAGCCGTCGTAATCGGGTAGGCCGCCATATTCATCCACACATCGCTGGTGCTGGAGCCACCGGCCTCGTGGCAGGTATTGCAAGACGCGCTCACGCCGGTATGGTTCATGGCGGCGGTGGGCACTGGCGTTGCGAAGCTGCTGGTCGCGGCCGTGTTGGTGGCAACGGCGGAAAGCAAGGTCGATGGCGTGCTGCCCAAATGGCAGGTTTCACAGGTGGTGGACGTGGGCAAGTGCTGGGTCGACGCTGCCGGCCCGGTGGTTGGCGGCATCACCACAATGGAGAGCGTGCCCTGGAAGGGGCCGGTTCCACTGACGTGGCAGGCGTTGCAGCCGGTCGTCACGCCACTGTGGCTGTATTTGCCACCCGCAAAGCTGGTGTTGGAGCTGGTGAGACCCGTCAAGCTGTCCACGTGGCAGGACTCGCAACTCAGTGAGCCCATGGCGATGTGGTTGGTTGCAGGCTTCACCAGTTTGCCGCCCATACCCGCCAACTGGTTGTAGATGTCCGCATTGGCGGTGCTGTGGCACTGCACGCAGTTGGTGGTGGCCGACTGCGCGTACTTGTGGATGTTGGCGTAGGTTGGCATGACCGCGAAGTCCGCCACCGTGTGGCAACTGCCGCAGCTGGTGCCTGTCACATAGGGAATATGGTTGGCAGGCGCAGTCGGCGGACCGAAACCGGTGTAGCCGGTGTGGCAGTTCGAACAATCCCCCACACCCACACCCACGTGGGTGCTGTCGGTAACCGAGTAGGTGCCGCCACCCGCAACGGGCCGCGTCTGGAATCCGGTAAACAGCACTCCTGGCGACGGCGTGTTCGACGGCCCACGCGTGTACACATTTACGCTGATCCAGTCCTTGCCGCTCTCATGGCAGACATTGCAACTCGTAGTGTCGGAGTTTGCGTGGATGGTGCTCGAAGCCGGCAGGGCCACCTTGAAGCCGGTGCCCGGGCCTGTGGTCTTGGTGGCGCTGCCGGCAATCAAGGCCGATGGCGTGCTGCCCAGGTGGCAGCTCTCGCACACGGTGGAGGACGGTATGTGACCACCCGACACCGTAGCGGGCATGACCACGATATTGGGGCTACCCAGGAAACTGGCAGGCGTAATGCCGGGGCCGTGGCACTTGGCGCAATCAGTGGTGATGCCGCTGTGCGTAAAGCTGGCACCGGCAAAGGTTTTCATGCCTGCAGCAGGCACTTGTCCGACGGGCACGCTGTTGGTGTGGCACACCTCGCAGCCGATAGCACTGGGCACCCGCATATGAACAGGCGCGATGTCATACGAAATGGCCTTGATATTGGGGATGCCGGGGAAGGTCGTGGCATCCACCGTTACGCCGTGGCAAGCGTTGCAGCCCGTGGCGATACCGGAGTGGTTGAACAGCGAGCCGGCGAACTTGTCGCCCGTCTTGACTGCTGCGCCCCTGATGCTGGACTGGGCCCCCATGTGGCAACTCTCACAACTCAGCGAGCCCATGGGAATGTGATTGCCGTCAGGCGTCACGATGGGCGTTCTCACCGTAAATTGCGCCGCGCTGGCTACGCTGTGGCACTGCACACAGTTGGCGGTGGTGGACTGCGCAAAGGCATGGATGTTGGTCACCGTGGGCGCGTCCACAAAGTTGCTGGTGTGGCAGTTGCCGCATTGGGCCGTGGGGGCCACAGGAATGTGACCCGCGGGCATGGTGGGCGGGCCGAAGGAGGCAAAGCTGCTGTGGCATTGCGAGCAATCGATTCCGGCACCGGGGTGCGTGGGGTCATTCACCGCGTAAAGACCGCCGACACCCGGACGGGTCTGGAAGCCGGTATAGCTTGCATGCGCCACGTAGCCCGCTGGCACGCTGGGGTAGAGACCGACGCCGATCCAGGACTGACCATCCCCGTGGCAGCTTGCACAACCTCCTGTCACGTTGGCGTGTGTCATCGACGAGGTGGGTGCGGGCGACTGGAAGCCGGTACCGGGGCCTGTCAGCTTGGAGGCGCTGCCTGCCACCAGACCGGTAGGCGTGCTGCCCAGATGGCAGCTTTCGCAGGTTGTGGAGGATGGAATATGCGCGGTCGCGCCGAATGGGCTGGTCGCAGGCATCACCACGATATTGGGCTTGCCGGCAAAGCTGCCGGGGACGATGCTGGGGCCGTGGCAGGTGTCGCAACCTGTGGTGATACCGGCATGGCTGAACTGCGCGCCGGCAAAAGTCTTCATGCCAGCGGACGGCACCAAACCCGTTGGCTTGCTGTTGACGTGGCAAGTTTCGCAGGCGTCTGAGGCTGGCATATGGCTAGGCGACAGATTGGACAGTGCCTTGGGCACCATGCCATAGAAACCGGAAGCGCTGACGCCGGAGCCGTGGCAACTGGCGCATGTCGTGTTGATTCCGACGTGGTTGAACAGCGAGCCGGAGAAGTGCGCGCCATCCGGCACGGGTGTGGCAGCCATGCTCGAGCCACTTCCAACGTGGCAGACCTCGCAACCCGCAGTTCCCTGGTCGATGTGGCCGGCTGGCGGTACCACGATGGCGGGCGTCATTGGATAGTTGACCGCAGCTGCAGCGGTGTGACACTGCGCGCACACCGTGAGAGATGCATATTTATGGATATCAGCCGTACCGGGCATCACGGAGTAGTCGGGACTCTTGTGGCACAGGGAGCAATTGGCATCTGCCGCCGTTGTGATCGGAATATGCCCCGAGGGCTTGCCTGGCGCACCAAATCCGCCCGCCACATTGTGGCAACTGGAGCACTCGCCCGCCACTGGGTGCGCAGAGTCCGCCAGGGAGTAGGCTGCGCCGCTCAAATTGGGTCGGGTCTGGAAACCCACATAGGACAGACTTGGGAAGATCGTCGTGCGCGAATACAAGTCCACGCCCAGCCAGGACATGCCGGCCTCGTGGCAACTCGAGCAACTGACGCTCACGTTGTTGTGCAACGTGTCTTTGCTGGGTCTGCGTATCGGCAGCTGAAAGTCGCTTGCGCCAATGCTCTTGGTCGCACCCAAATCAAACACGCCCGTCGGGGCGCCACCGTGGCAGGCATCACAGGATGCCGCCGTGGGAATGTGGGAACTCAAGCTCGGAACGCCCGATTGCGGCATCACCAGAATGTTGGGGTTGCCGGCACAGTTTGCGCCGCTCACTCCCTGCCCCTGGCAGGTGGCGCAACTGGCGTTGGTGGCGTTGTGATTGAAGGTGGCGCCGGCAAAAGTCGGCGTGCCGCCCATGGCTCCCGTCAGTGGCACCTGGGTGCTACCCGGGGCGGCGTGACAGGCCTCGCAGGCAGGCGCAACCGTCACGGACAAATGGCCGGGCGTCAGGCTGGCAATATTTTTGGGGGTGACGCCATAGAGGTTGGCCGTACTGGCCCCGGCACCGTGGCAGTCGGCGCAACTGGTGGCTGAGCTGCTGTGCACATAGGCGGAGTTGGCAAAGTTCGCACCATTGATAACGGTCGCGGACAGCATGCTGGAGTTGGCCCCCACGTGGCAATCCTTGCAATCCAGGCCGCCCATGGCGATGTGACGCGGCGGAGGTACCTTGATCGCAGGTGTCATCGTGTAGGGGCTGTTATTGGCGTGACACGCAGCACACACGGTCACATTGACATTGGCGTGGATGTCGGTCAATGACGGCATGGCTGAATAGCTTGGGTCTTTGTGACAGGCCTCACAAGCCCCGGTAGTGGTCGGAATATGCCCGTTGGGCTGAACGGCTCCGACAAAGCCGCCTGCGTAGCTGGCGTGGCAGTTGGAGCACTCGCCAGCGGCGGGGTGGGGGGTGGTGTCTTTGACCGAGTTCAGTCCACCAGACGCGGTGGGGCGGACCTGAAAGCCGGTATATGCGCCGGACACGCCGCGCACATAGTCCGCCGATGTACGCGGGTATGCCGTCATCCCGATCCAGGTACCGTTTTCATGGCAAGTCGAACAAGCCGTACTGGTGTTCGCGTGTATGTCAGCCGGGGATGGCTTGAGTGCCAGGAAACCACTGGGCGATGCCCTGGTCCCGGTCACCACGTATTCACCCGACGGGTAGGCACTGCCGTGGCAGGCTTCGCAAGAAGCATTGCTTGGAATGTGTGACGTAAGGCCCGGTGCAGCCGACGAAGGCATCACCACGATGTTGGGGCTTCCGGCAAAGCTTGCGCCGCTTATTCCTTGTCCGTGGCAGCTCGCGCAGCTCGCCGTGGTGTAGCTGTGGTTGAAGATCGCACCCGCAAATGATGGTGCGCCGCCTAGGGCACCCGTCAACGGCACTTGGTCCGTACCGGGACTGGCCTTATGGCAACTTTCGCACGCAGAGCCCCCCGTGATTGGCAGGTGCCTGGGTGACAGGTTGGAAATATTTTTGGGCGCAACGCTGAGGCTGGCCGCGCCGGTTCCGGTTCCATGGCAGGTGTTGCAGCCCGTGGTTGCACTGCTATGTACATAGGCGGATTTGGCAAAACTTGCACCATTCGCAACCGGCAAGTTCAGGCTGGAGTTGGGTCCAACGTGGCACGCTTGGCAATCCAAAGAACCTTGATCAATGTGTCCGGCCGACGGCACCACGATGGGGGGTGTCATTGGATAGGTGGTCGTATTCGTATGGCAGCTACCGCACACGGTGAGTGTGGTGTTGGCATGGATATCGGCAATGGCCGGCATCACGGAATAGCTGGGATCCTTGTGGCAGGCAGCGCAGCCTGATTTGACGGGAATGTGACCGCCCGGCAGACCGGGCGCAGCAAAGCCACCCAAGTAACTGACGTGGCAGTTGGAGCACTCACCGGTTGCAGGGTGGGGCGTCGGGTCTTGTATCGCATTGAGCCCACCGTTGAGCGTAGGCCGCACCTGGAAACCGAAATACGTACCGCCCGCGTAGGGTGACGTGGCCGTCCTCGCATACTGATCCACACCGATCCAGGTGCCGCTTTCATGGCAGGCAGAGCAACCTGTCGTTGTATTGGCGTGAATGTTGGCCTTGGTGGGCAGACTGGTTTTGAAGCCGGTTCCGGCCGACGCGTTTGCAGCGATCAGCCCCGACGGGATGACGGTGTGGCAAGTCTCGCAACCGGCGGTTGTGGGAATGTGCGAGTTCGGCCCTGTGGCACTGGACTGCGGCATGACCACGATGTTGGGGTTGCCCGCAAAGCTGCCAGACGCGATGTTCTGGCCGTGGCAACTTGCGCAAGTGGCGGTAATACCGGAGTGGGTGAACTGGGCTCCGGCAAAACTTGCCGTGCCAGCAGTAGCACCCGTCAGCGGTATTTGTGTGGTCAGCCCACTGGTGCTGTGGCAGGTCTCGCAGGTGGACACGCCGGTCACCGGCATGTGCACGGGGCTGAGGTTGTCGATGTTCTTGGGCACCACGCCAAAAATGGTCGCGGCGCCCGAGCCGTGGCAACTGGCGCAACCGGTGGTAGCGCCGCTGTGCACATAAGCGGAGTTGGCGAAGTTCGCACCGTTCACCACAGCACCAGGTTGCATGCTGGAATTGCTACCCATGTGGCAGCTGTCGCAGCCCAAGCCGCCTTGGGCGATGTGACCAACCGGGGGGGCCACCAAGGCGGGTGACATGGGGTACTTTGCCGCATTGACCGTGCTGTGGCAATCGGCACACGACAAACCAGACTTCACATTGGCGTGGATGTCTGTGATGGCTGGCATCGTCGTGAAATCACCGCTTTTATGGCAAAGACCGCAGGAGCTTGCTGCTGCGACCGAAACGGGTATGTGGTTGCCTGGCAAGGTTGGGGCCCTGAATCCGGTTGCCAAACTGTGGCAAGTGGAACACTCACCCGACGCGGGGTGCAAAGGATCCTGGATGGAGTACCCGCCGCCGGTATTGGGTCGCGACTGGAAGCCAATGTAGTTGGCGTCAATCGTAGTAAAGCTCGATGTACGCGGATACTGGTCTACACCCAGCCAAGACATGTCGCTTCCGTGGCAACTGGAGCAGCTCGCGGTGACATTTGCATGAATATCCGCCTTGGTGGGCGGGGGTGACATAAAGCCTGATCCGGGCACCGTGTTGATCGCGTTGCTGGGCATCAGGCCGGAAGGCGCGCTCCTGTGGCAGGCCTCGCAGGCAGCCGTTGTCGGTATGTGCGCGGTGGGGCCGAACCCGCTCATTGAGGGCATCTGAATGATGTTGTTGATACCGAAACCGGCCACCGCGTTTGCGGCGTGGCAGGAAGCGCATCCACCCGTGATGCCTTGGTGGTTGAAACTCGAACCACTGAATTTGGCGCCATCCACCACCGGCAACTGCAGACTGCTGCCGCCTCCGACGTGGCAGGTTTCGCAACTTTGTCCGTTCATGGCCACGTGGCCACTTATTGGTCCCACCAGCGGCGGCACCATGGTCGCCATGGCATAAGCCGACACGCCTGCAGCGCTGTGGCACTGCTGGCAGTTATTGCTGCTGGATTGCGCATTGGCGTGAATGGCCGTGATGGTGGGCATCGCGGAATAGTTGGCATTGACGTGGCAATTGGTACAAGCCACTGCTGCCGTAGGAATGTGGTTGGTCGGGACCTTGGGTCCGGCAAACTCGATGGTGGTGTGGCATTGGTCACAGGCCTGGTTCTTGGCCACAGGTGCCTGGTGCGTCGCATCGACGGGATTGGTCCGGACGTTGGGATGCGGGTGTTGGGAACTGTGGCAGTTCACACAGGTAAGGGATACCACTGCGGTGTGGTTAAAGGTGCGGGTGGCGTCCGCAAACTGCGCCATATTGGCCTGGTGGCAGCTTTCGCAAGACGCATTGCCGGTGGGGATATGGCTGGTCGGCATGACCGAGAAGGTGGCGCGCGGGTTATTCCAACCGTGGCAAGACACGCAATCCTTGGGCGTGCCCTTAAACACGCCCTTGGTGTGGCAGGTTTCGCAGCGCACATTCTGGTGCTGTGCGTTGAGCACATAGCCGGTGCCGGCGTGATCGAAGTCTGCGCCGGGCAATTGCGCCTGGGCCAACTGCGTGGAGCCGAGTTGCAACAGCACAAATGCCAGCAAGGCCCACAGGCCCTTAAAGCTTTGCCGCACGATGCGCCCGCGCAGATGCGCCAGCAGGTTAATCAGCTTGGCCATTGGCAGCTCCCTCGTACGTCAATGTATGTTCTGTTCGCAGTCATTTGTCTGGCACCTGCCCTACGCGTGTCTTTACTTTTTTCCAACTCTCCACCTGGTGGCACTGGTCACAGCGGGGGCCGAAGCCGCCGTTGTGCACATCGTCCTTGCGGTGGCACGAAACACAGGCGCTGCCTAATGGCGCTGCATCCTTGCCCGGGGGTGCCACTTGTTTGTGACAGCCTTCACACGCCACCTTGATGTGGGAGCTTTCCAGGCGGTATTTGGTCTGGGTGTCGTGGTTGAAAGACCACGTGGTCCAGGCCCGGGTGTTGTGGCAGGACTCGCATTTCACGCCGAACACTTGCTTGTGCTTGTCTTCCTTTTTATGGCAGGTGTAGCAATCGCGGGGGGCGTCTTTGTAACGGAATGTTTCGTGGCACTTCTTGCACTCGGCAATGATGTGGCGGCCGGTCAAGGGGAAGCGCGATTTGCCGTGGTTGAAGCTGGTGCCCTTCCAGGCCTTGTCGTTGTGGCAGGACTCGCACTTGTCGCCCAGCTGGGTCTCGTGCTTGTCGTCTTTCTTGTGGCAGCTGATGCACAGCAAGGGCGTGTTGCGGTAGCTGGTCAAATCTTTATGGCAAGCCACGCATTTCACAGTGGGTGCGGCGTGGGCGTTGCGTAGCTGGAACTTGGTCTTGTCGTGCTTGAAGCGGCCTTCGGTGGTCTTCCAATCCTGCGCGTTGTGGCAGTCGCCGCACTCCTTGCCCAGATTGGTCTTGTGCTTGTCGTCTTTCTCGTGGCAGCCGATGCATTCTTTGGGCGCCTCGTTGTAGACCAGGCTCTTGTGGCAGGCCTTGCATTCGGCCTTGACGTGCTTGCCCACCAGCGCGAACTTGGTCTTGTCGTGGTCAAACTTGGCCACCTCTTTCCAGTTCTTCTCGGTGTGGCAGGCTTCGCAATTGGTGCCCAGCGAAGTCTTGTGCTTGTCGTCCTTCTTGTGGCAGGTAATGCACTCCTGGCCCAGCTTTTCCTTCAGGTACAGGTTGCCGGTGTGGCATTCCTTGCAGGCGGTGCTGCGGTGCTTGCCCTTGAGCACGTATTTGGTGTCGTTGTCGTGGTTGAAGGTAGAGGGCTTCCAGGCCTTGGTGCCGTGGCAGGTCTCACACTTCTCGCCATACAGACCCTTGTGGCCCTTCTGGTCGTCGATCTTGCGGTGGCAGGCGTAGCAGTTCTTGGGCGTGTCCTTGTAGACGTTGTCCTTGTGGCAATCGGTGCATTTGACGTCGTTGTGCTTGCCCGTGAGCGGGAACTTGGTGGTCTCGTGGTCGAACTTGGCCTCTTTCCAATCCACCTCGGTATGGCAGTCGGCGCACTTGGTGCCCAGCTTGCCTTTGTGCTTGTCATCCTTGACGTGGCAGGTGTTGCAGTCCTGCGAGGCTTCGCGGTGCTTCTTGCCGGCCACGTGGCATTTGTCGCAAGCCACTTTTTCGTGCTTGCCCTTGAGCGTGTAGTCGGTCTTGTGGTTGTGATCGAACTTTTTCTCGTCAAACTCGGTGCTTTTGAGGTCGCGGCCCTTGTGGTCGCTGTGGCAGTTCTTGCACACCACGGGCTGCTCCAGGCGACCGTGGAAGCCGGTCTTGGCGCGCATATCCGCGCCCACGGGCTTGTGGCAGTCCATGCACAGGCCGTCTTGGGCCTTGCGGTCGAGCTTGACGTGGCATTGTTTGCAGTCGTCTTCGTACTTGGCATGCCCTTGCATCAGCTTGCCCGGCGCCATGATGGATTCGATGCCCTGTGCCTGTGCTGCAGACGACAGCAACAGGGCCATACCCAGCCAGCAGCCTAGGCGCAGGATGTGCTGCACCAGGCGAAGGAAAAGGGCTTGGCCAATCATGGGTGCGGCCAGATCAGTACGCGTGGACCGCGTAGATGTGCACCAGGGCTGTCATGACCAGCACATACACAAAGGGTACGTGGGCTACATGCCAGAGCGAGAAGAGAAAGGAGTAAGCGGAAAACTGGGAGACCCCGACCACCGAATTCAAAAAACGGTCCACCATCTTCTTGGCCCGCGTACGGCGGCGCTGCAGGTCTGCCGCGCTCCAGTTCTGGCTGGCGGCCATCTTGGGCAGCAAGGCTTCCAGCTCAGCCGCGCACTTGCGATAGGTCAGAAGCTGCAGCACCGGCAGCCAGAAGACCGCGCGGAAATTGGTGGGCCAGCCTGGCTGGGATTCCTGCTCGCGCTGCTCAAAGTCTTTGAGGCGCTGCTCCACGCTGGGCGCAAAGGCCAGGCGGGAGCGGGCGTCTTCCTTGTCCAGCCCGGCATTGCGCATCAGGGTCTGCAAATCGGTCTGCTCACCATGCAGGCCGCGGTTCACGCGCTGGAAAATGAAGCGTCCGGCCACACCGCTGCCGGCAACCACCACCATGCTGTAGAGGGCCACAGCGGCATTCATGGAATGGGTATTGAAATTGGAGTGCAGCAGGATGAGCAGGGGGCCCAGCACACCCAGAATGATGTGCAACCAGAACCACACCTTGATGCTGCCCCACTTGTGTGCAAAGTGAACGTATTTGCGCAGCGGGTAGCTCAGCAGGAACAGCATCATCACGGAACCGACCACGCCGATCCAGTAACCCGTGTCATCGCCCGACTTGAACAGCTCCATCTGACTCAGGCGCCAAGTCCCCCACACCAGAATCGCCAGCGTCAAATACACGAGCGTATCCGCCGCCAGCACCTGTACGGATGATTTTTCGGTGGCTTTAATGCCCGTTTTTTGATCTACAGCAGTGTTCATCTTTATCTAGTAGGCAACAATTTGCCGCGGCTCCCTGCGCCACTTGTCCGCATTTCAGCAGACACCTCATAGTAAGGTAACAGATCAGGGTTTACAAACTTCTTAACCGACTGCTGATTTGATCATTTTGTTGGCGTAAGACGACATATTCGTTCGTCCTTGCCGGTAACAATATGTAACTCCGGGCCTCGGGACGCGCCCGGGCCGGGTTATTCGGCGCTGAGCGCCGCGTCCAGCACTTCGACCCAATGCCGCACCGGGTTTGGCGTGCCGCTTTGCAGATGGGTGATACAGCCGATATTGGCGCTGATGATGACCTCAGCCTCTGCGGGCTGCAGGTTTTGCAATTTGCGGTCACGCAGTTGGTAAGCCAGCTCCGGGTTCAGCACCGAGTAGGTTCCGGCCGAGCCACAGCACAGGTGCGACTCGTTGGTCGCCAGGCGCACCGCAAAACCCAACGCCGACAGATGCTGCTCCACACCACCACGCAGTTTTTGCCCGTGCTGCAGGGTGCAGGGGGGATGAAATACCAGAGCCGCCTTGGGGACACCCTGGAGCCGGGGCCGCAATACCGGCACCAAATCCGGCAGCAGTTCGCTCAGATCGCGCGTCAGCTCGCTTACGCGTGCGGCTTTGGCCGCGTAGGCCGGGTCGTCTTGCAGGATGTGGCCGTATTCCTTGACAGTGACACCACAGCCCGAGGCATTCATCACCAGCGCTTCCACGCCGCTGCCACTGCCGGGAGCGATCAACGGCCACCAGGCGTCGATATTGGCGCGCATCTGTTCCTTGCCGCCATCCTGGTCATTCAGGTGGAACTTGACCGCGCCGCAGCAGCCGGACTTGGGCACCACCAGGCTCTGGATGCCAGCGGCGTCCAGCACGCGGGCGGTGGCGGCATCAATATTGGGGCTCATGCTGGGCTGGGCACATCCGGCCAGCATCAGCACCTTGCGGGCGTGGCGGCGCGTCGGCCAGGCACCGGCTTCTTGCTTGGCGGGCACCTTGGCTTGCAAGCTGGCGGGCAGCAACGGGCGCATGAGCTGACCGAGCTTCATGGCCGGAGCAAACAGCGGCGATGGCAGGCCTTCCTTCAAGGCCCAGCGCAGGGCCTTTTCACCCACCGGGCGCGGCACCTTGGCATCCACCAGTTTGCGGCCGATGTCGACCAGATGGCCGTAATCCACACCGCTGGGGCAGGTGCTTTCGCAGTTGCGGCAGGTCAGGCAGCGGTCCAGGTGCATTTGGGTGGCGCGTGTGGGCTGCTGGCCCTCCAGCACCTGCTTCATCAAATAGATACGGCCGCGCGGGCCGTCGAGTTCATCACCCAGCAATTGGTAGGTCGGGCAGGTGGCGGTGCAAAAGCCGCAGTGCACGCACTTGCGCAGGATGGCTTCGGCGGCCAGGCCGTCGGGGGTGTTCTGGTACTCGGGCGCGAGATTGGTTTGCATCAGGAGACGAGTCCGGGGTTGAAGATGCCCTGCGGGTCAAAGCTGGCTTTGAGGCGTTGGCTGATGGCGTTCAGGGTAGGGCTGTCGCTGCGCAGGGCATTGGCGCCACTGGCCGTGTCGCCCTGGGTGGCAGCCGGATCCACAAACAGCGTGGCGCTGCCACCGGCTGCGAGGGCGACGGCTTGCAACTCCGCAGCGGCGCTGGTAGGCGCCCATAGCCAGCGCAGACCACCATGCCACTCCACCAGAGGGTGGCCGGGCAGATGCAGCACGGGGGCGGTTTGCGGCACGCTCAGGCGCCACAGCACATCGCCGTTTTGCGCTGGATCGGTGAAGAAAGGCAGTTGTTGGTTGCGGCACAGGCTCCAGTCGGGTCCGGCCTGCGCGTTGTCCATACGCAGACCCGGCACCTCGGTCAGCATGCGCTGGCAGGCGGCTTCCACGGCCGCGACCGCGCCGCGCAGGCGTATGAACAAGCTGGGCTTATTGCCATCCATCACCCAGCAACTGGCATTCAGCGGCAAAGGCTCGCCGCCCCAGCGGTGCAGGTGTTCCAGCGCCTCGTGCTGCGCCAGCGCAAAGCACAGCGTGGCCTCAGCCGGCGCCAGCGGCAACACCTTGAGCGAAATCTCGGTCAACAGGCCCAAGGTACCGCGGGCGCCCACCATCAGGCGCGAGACGTCGTAACCGGCCACGTTCTTCATGACCTGCCCGCCAAAAGTGAGGTGCTGGCCCAGACCGTTGATCAGTTTGACACCCAGCACATAGTCACGTACTCCGCCCACGCTGGCACGCGACGGGCCGGCCAGACCAGCGGCCACCATGCCGCCCACGGTGGCGGGGGATGTGTTTGCAGCAGACCAGGGGTAATGGGGGGGCTCAAAGGCCAGGCACTGGCCTTGTTCAGCCAGCAGGGCTTCCAAATCCGTAAGAGGCGTGCCGGCACCGACCGTCACTACCAATTCCGTCGGTTCATAGCTGATGACACCATTCAGGCTGCGGGTGTCCAGCAGTTCACCCCGGGAACCCCCTAAAAAGTCTTTGCTGCCGCCACCGCGCAAGCGCAGGGGGGTGTTGTCTGATCGGGCCGCTGCGATGCGGTCCGTAATGGTGCGTAACGCGTGTTCCATGTGGGCCATGGAGGCTATGGTACGGGCTGCTTAAGGCCCGGGACGTGAATTAATTGAACACAGCGGCATCAAAAAATTAGTCTGCAAAGAAGTTCACCGGCAAACCGGGCACCTCCACCCGGGTAAAAAACACCGCGCCGGAGTCCGCAAACTGCGCCAACTCTGCTGCACTGCGGCCGTGCCGTGCCGTGGTCAGGTACAGGGTTTTGAAGTCCGCGCCCCCAAAACAAGGCATGGTGGGGCACTGAGCCGGGGTCACGAGCTCCTGCAACAGGCTGCCGTCGGGGGCAAAGCAGCAGACGCGCCGCCCCTCAAACATGCTGACCCAGTAATTGCCGCTGACGTCTACCGCCGCGCCGTCGGGGCGGCCCTGGTAGGAGCGGTCAGCATAGGTCCAGCCGGCCGGCTTGGGTGTGAATTGCAGGTGCAGGCGATGGGCGCTCAGGGCGTTGGCAGCCAGATCAAAGTCCCAGGCATGCAGCACATGGTTGGGCGTGTCAGCCCAGTACAGCGTCTGACCGTCGGGGCTCCAGGCCAGTCCGTTGGCAGTGAGTGCGTCGCCAGCCTGGCGCTGCACCAAGGCGGCGCCGGCGCGGCAGTCTATGGAAAAGAGTTCGGCAGCACGGCTGGCCTTGGGCTCGTCGATGGTGCCGACCCAGAAGCGGCCCAGGGCGTCGCATTTGCCATCATTGGCGCGCACGGTGCCGGTGTCGTAGGGCAAGGTGGCGATCAACGCAAGCGCCCCGCCCCACACCCTGGCGCGAAACACGCCGTGGCGCAGCGCAATCACCAGCCCACCGGAGGCGGCGGGTGCGATGCAACCCGGCTCGGAGGGCATGTCCCAGGATTCGACCGCAGCGCTATCCACTGCGGCACGCAGCAGCTTTTTGCCGGGAATATCGACCCAGTACAGCCGCTGCTCCTGCGGGTGCCAGAAAGGGGATTCGCCCAGTTCGTAGGTGCCGTGCCCCAGTTTTTGCCATTGCGTTGCGCTGCTCATGTCGAGAATTCCTGCTGAATGTGGGCGTGGGTCAAGTGGGTCATGCCAGGGGTTCCACCTGGATGCGCATGTTGGCCGCAAAGGTTTCGCCGGGTTGCAGCACGCGCAGGCCCAGGGACTCCGGCGCGACGCCCGTGTACGCCAGCGCCAGGGCGTTATTGACATGGCTGACCGGCTCGATGGCGATGCTGTCGCGCCCCGGCGTAGTGAACACCACCAGGCAGTCCAGGTCCGACGTCACCTGCAGGCGCAAACCGCCCTGCGTGAGTTGCACGCTGCCGTTCCAGCCGTCAAAACAATGGTCCACATCCAGACGGGTGCAGTCGGTGTCCAGACCGGGGTTGGCCAGGCGGCGGGTTGGCAATTGGTCATTCCCCATCTCCCAACGGCCTGCGGCGGCAAAACGGATCCGGGTGGCCGCGCTCTTGGCAAAGTAGGGGTGCCAGCCCAGGCCTGCCGGCGCAGCCCCATGGGCGCAATTGGTGATGGCCATTTGCAGTTCCAGCGCATGGGCGCTGAGTGTCAAGGTCTGGCGGGCGGCAAAAGGGAAAGGCCAGGACGCATCGGCTTCGTGCCGGTAGCACAGCACGGCCTGCGTAGCGCTGACTGCTTCCACCTGCCAGGCGCGCTCCCAGCCCACGCCATGGATGCTGTGCGGCTCGGGGGCAAAGTTCTGCGGCAGCTCGTACTCCTGACCAGCCCAGTGCAACTTGCGGTATCCGATGCGGTTGGAATAGGGAATGAGCGGGTAGCTGCCAGCCACGCGCACATCCCGCAACTGCGCGGCCGGGGTGGAGTGCAGCACCGGCTGCTGGCCAAACCACAGGCCTGCTATGCAGCCGCCCAGGTCGGGACGGAGTTCACAACGCAAGTGCGCGTTCTGCAGGGTGATGGGCGACGTCATAGGGCAGAGCCAAGCTGGGTGGGTGGCGGCGACAGGCAGTCGGCACCGGGAACGCGCATTGTGCAATGCCAACGCCCCAAAAAAGAAGCCCGGCGCAACTTCGGGGTTACCAAAGTTGCGCCGGGCGGGTTCGCCAGACTGGCTGGCGAGAAGCGGACCCTTACGGATTAACGGCCGTAAGCAGACTCGCCGTGGGACGTGATGTCCAGACCTTCGCGCTCGTCTTCTTCGCTGACACGCAGACCGATGGTCTTGTCAACGATGAAGTAGGCGATAAAGGAAACCACACCGGACCAGACGATGGTGGTCAGCACGGCCTTGGTCTGGATCCAGACCTGGGCGCTGATGCTGTATTCGGCAGACGTCATCATCGTGGCAGTAACCCAATCGTTCATCGCGCTGGGGCCACCCAAAGAAGGCGATGCGAACACACCGGTCAGGATGGCACCCAGGATGCCGCAAACACCGTGCACGCCGAACACGTCCAAGGTGTCGTCAGCGCCCAGCAGTTTCTTCAGACCGGTCACGCCCCACAGACCGGCAAAACCGGAGATCAGGCCGATGATCAGTGCACCGCCGATGCCGACGTTGCCGCAAGCGGGGGTGATGGCAACCAGACCAGCAACCGCACCGGAGGCAGCGCCCAGCATGGAGGCTTTGCCCTTGTGCAGTGCTTCACCGATGGACCAGGTCAGCACGGCTGCGGCGGTAGCGCCGAAGGTGTTGATGAAGGCCAGAGCCGCGAAACCGTTGGCTTCCAGCGCAGAGCCGGCGTTGAAACCGAACCAGCCCACCCACAGCAGCGCAGCGCCGACCATGGTCAATGTCAGGCTGTGAGGCGCCATGGATTCTTTGCCGTAACCGACGCGTTTGCCGATGAAGAAGGCACCCACCAGACCGGCGACGGCCGCGTTGATGTGCACCACGGTACCGCCGGCGAAGTCCAGCGCACCCCATTGCCACATCATGCCGGCCTTGGCGTTCATCGCATCAGCCACTTCCTTGGAAGCGTAGGCATCAGGTCCCATCCAGAACCAGACCATGTGGGCCATTGGCAGGTAGCTGAAGGTGAACCACAGCACCATGAAGGCCAGCACGGCAGAGAACTTGATACGTTCGGCAAAGGAACCCACGATCAGGGTACAGGTGATACCGGCAAACGTCGCCTGGAAGGCCGCGTAGACGATTTCAGGGATGTACACGCCCTTGCTGAAGGTCGCAGCATTGGCAAAGGTACCGGCCGCGTTGTCCCAGATGCCCTTCATGAAGAGGCGATCCAGGCCACCAATGAACTGGTTACCTTCGGTAAATGCCAGGCTGTAGCCGTAGACAAACCAGAGCACGACGATCAGCGAGAACGTCACCATCACCTGCATCAGGATGGACAACATGTTCTTGCTGCGCACCAGGCCGCCGTAAAACAGGGCCAGGCCGGGAACCGTCATCAGGATCACCAGCAGGGTAGAAACCATCATCCAGGCGGTATCGCCCTTGTTAGGTACGGGTGCGGCGGGGGCCGATGCATCAGCAGCAGGCGCTGCGGCCACCGCAGCGGCAGCGGCAGGGGCAGCAGCAGGGGCTGCGGCTTCGGCCTTGGCTTCAGAAGCGACTGCAGCCGGAGCGGCGGTCTGCGCTGGCGCGAACGTCGCGGCAGTCAACAGACCCAGCCCCAGGGCGAGGGAGACAAGTAGCTTTTTCATGATTGCGTTCCTTTATGTAGTGGTGGGAAGCGCCTTACAGCGCTTCCTTTCCCGTTTCACCAGTGCGGATACGCACTACTTGCTCGACGTCATAGACGAAGATTTTTCCGTCGCCGATTTTTCCGGTGCGTGCTGCGCCTTCAATGGCTTCGATGACTTGCTCCACCAAAGCGTCGTCGATGGCAGCTTCGATCTTCACCTTGGGCAGGAAATCCACGACGTATTCGGCGCCGCGGTAGAGTTCTGTGTGGCCTTTTTGGCGTCCGAAGCCTTTGACTTCAGTCACGGTAATGCCTTGCACACCGATGCTGGACAAGGCTTCTCGCACCTCATCGAGCTTGAACGGTTTGATAATGGCCGTTACGAGTTTCATGTTTTCACCTCAGCTAGATAACAGGGGTTGCAGACACCGGACTGGAATGACCGGTTTCTCCAAAAATCAGGAGATACATCTGTTAAGCAGGGTCCGTGCCAAGGTGCGACGCCAAAGCAAATTGCGCTCATGTGCACCGAAACACGCACCGTGCGTTATAAAAGCTGTACAAATACTCAGCATGCACGCCAATGGTGCAACAACAAGATGCGCACGCAAACAATGCGCACCGTTTTGGGAATTCAAGCAATGAGCCTATCTTTGGTGCAGAGCCGCGCTCTGCTGGGTCTGGAAGCAGCCAAGGTCACTGTGGAAGTGCATCTGGCCAATGGATTACCGAGTTTCACCCTGGTGGGACTTGCCGACGTGGAAGTGAAGGAGGCCCGCGAGCGCGTGCGCTGCGCCATTCAGAACTCCGGCTTGGAATTTCCCAACAACAAGCGCATCACCGTCAACCTGGCACCGGCCGACCTGCCCAAAGATTCGGGGCGGCTGGATCTGCCGATTGCCTTGGGCATTCTGGCCGCCAGCGGCCAAATTGAGGCGGCGCGTCTGCAGGGCCATGAATTTGCCGGCGAACTGTCTTTGTCCGGCGAGTTGCGCCCGGTGCGCGGCGCGCTGGCCATGGCGCTCACGCTGCTGGGCGCACCTGCAGCGGTTCAACTGGTGCTGCCACCCGGCAGTGCGGAAGAAGCCGCTCTGGTGCCGGGTGTGACCATTTACCGTGCATGCCATCTGTTGGATGTTGTGCGTCAATTTGTACCGGCAGGCGTCGATGTGGCCGATCCGCAAGACCCGGCCCAAGCGCAAGGCTGGTGCCGCATGGAGTCCGCGGCCCCAAGGGCGCGGGCCGAACTTCCGGACATGGCCGATGTCAAGGGCCAGACCGGTGCCCGTCGCGCACTCGAAATTGCGGCGGCGGGTGGCCACAGCCTGCTGCTGGTTGGGCCGCCGGGCTCGGGCAAGTCGATGCTGGCGCAACGTTTTGCCAGCCTGCTGCCGGACATGAGCCCGGAGGAAGCGTTGCAAAGTGCCGCCATCCATTCCCTGAGTGGGCGTTTTAGCCTGGAGCGATGGGGCCAACGCCCGACCTGCACACCACATCATTCGGCCAGCGCAGTGGCCCTGGTGGGCGGCGGGTCGCCGCCGCGACCGGGGGAGATTTCACTGGCGCACCACGGCGTGCTGTTCCTGGATGAATTTCCGGAATTCAACCGTGCCGCGCTGGAAGCTTTGCGCGAGCCCCTGGAAACCGGCCACATCACCATTGCCCGGGCTGCACGGCGCGCCGATTTCCCGGCCCGCTTCCAACTCATCGCCGCCATGAACCCCTGCCCCTGCGGTTTCCTGGGCAGCCCGATGCACCATTGCCGCTGCACGCCGGACCAAGTTACCCGCTATCAGGGCCGGCTGAGTGGCCCGTTGCTGGACCGCATTGATCTGCATGTGGAAGTGCCGGCCCTACCAGCCCACGATGTGTTGAGCGCACCTGCCGGTGAATCCAGTGCCGGCATGCGTGCCCGTTGCGTGGCGGCGAGGGAGCGGGCACAGGCGCGCCAGGGAAAAACAAACCAGGCACTGATCGGGCAGGAGATTGATCAACACGCGCCACTCGATGCCGCGACCAGCCAATTCCTGCGCACGGCAGCGGCACGGCTGGGTTGGTCCGCGCGCGGCACCCACCGCACGCTCAAAATCGCCCGTACCATTGCCGACCTGGCCGGTAGCGAAGCGATTGCACTGACGCATGCGGCCGAAGCCATGCAGTACCGGCACAACGCACACAGTGTCATATGACGCAATCGAGCACCGCGGGTGCACCCGCACTTCCGGGCGAAAAATGGGTGCGCTGCACAGGCCTGTGCGCTACCATGAAGCCCTTAAACAGGGAGCGCGTCAGACGCTAAGCAATGAAATCCAAACTGCAACACATTGACCAAATACCCGTAGGTGCAGGCGCATCGGGCGCTGAAGTAGCCGCACAGCTGCTGTCTGCCCCGGAAGCCCTGACGGGCCTGACGATTGAAGAAGCCCGGGTCGTGGTGCACTACATGACGCCACATTTTTTCCCCGCCAACACCACATTTATCCGCGAAGGCGATGCCGGTGACAGTGGCTTTATGGCGCTGCTGATTGAGGGCGATGTGGTGGTCGAACGGGTCACCGTAAGCCACACGGAGCCCGTTACCATCCGTGTGCTGGGACCAGGCAGCCTGATTGGTGAAATCGGGCTGGTGGACAAGGAGCCTCGCTCGGCCTCCTGCACTGCGGGTACGGACGTCTGGTGCGCCATCCTGACGCGCGACGGCATCGAATCCATGATCAGCCGCGATCCGGTCGTGGCCGCCCGGTTGCTGTTGGGGGTGTCTGCCAATATTGCCGAGCGGCTGCGCGACACCAACCGCCAGCTCAAGCTGTACGCGCGCCTGGCCACTGCCATGCGCGAGGAACTGGCCAATGTCAGCACGCCGGCGACCCAGCGACCTGCGGCTCATTGAGCGAACGGGCGATTGAAGCACCGGCAGAAAAGGCGGGACAATAGGCGGCTCAGGCATCTGCTCCCTTTTGACCGCCGCGCCGGCACTTTGTGTTTCCGGCGCGCCCACACCGCATAGCAATATCCCCTTGTCCCACCAGCAGATTCTTCGCGAAGTTTTCGGTTACGACCAGTTCCGCGGTCCGCAGCAAGCCATTGTCGAACACATGGTGGCGGGCCACGACGCCCTAGTGCTGATGCCCACCGGGGGTGGGAAAAGCCTGTGCTACCAAATTCCTGCGATTGCCCGGCAGCAGGCCGGGCATGGCGTCACGGTCGTGGTGTCACCCCTGATTGCGCTGATGCACGACCAGGTCGGCGCACTGCATGAGGCCGGAGTCAGTGCGGCCTTTCTCAACTCCACACTGAGCGGTGAAGAGGCTTATCAGATAGAGCAACGCATGCTGCGCGGCGACATCACGCTGTTGTACGCAGCACCGGAGCGACTCACCACGCCGCGCTTTCTGGCCTTGCTGGACTCCCTGTTCGACCAGGGCAAGCTGAGCATGTTTGCGATTGACGAGGCGCATTGCGTCAGCCAGTGGGGCCATGATTTCCGCCCGGACTATCGGGCGCTGACGGTTCTGCATGAACGCTTTCCCGGCGTGCCACGCATGGCACTGACTGCCACGGCCGATGCCCTGACGCGCGACGACATCGTGGAGCGTTTGCAACTGGATAGTGCGCGCGCCTTTGTCAGCAGCTTTGACCGGCCCAACATCCGCTACACCATTGTCGAGAAACGCGACAGTACACAACAGCTTCTGCGCTTTATCGAGCGTGAGCACGAAGGCGAAGCGGGCATTGTTTACTGCCAGTCGCGCCGTAAGGTGGAGGACATGGCCCAGACGCTGGTAGATGCCGGCATCAATGCGCTGCCGTACCACGCGGGGCTGGACCACGCGCTGAGGCAAAAGCACCAAGACCGTTTTTTGCGCGAGGATGGCATCGTCATGGTGGCCACCATCGCCTTTGGCATGGGCATTGACAAGCCGGACGTGCGCTTTGTGGCGCATCTGGACATGCCCAAGAATATTGAAGGCTATTACCAGGAGACGGGACGGGCCGGGCGCGACGGTCTGCCGGCCGAGGCCTGGATGGGCTATGGACTGCAGGATGTGGTGAACCAGCGCCGCATGATCGACGAAAGCCCGGCCGGCGAAGAGTTCAAGCAAATCATGCGCGGCAAGCTCGACGCCCTGTTGGGCCTGGCCGAGGCCATTGATTGCCGCCGGGTGCGCTTGCTGGGCTACTTCGGCGAAGCCAGTCAGCCCTGCGGCAATTGCGACAATTGCCTGCATCCGCCCGCGGTTTGGGATGGCACAGATGCCGCGCGCAAGCTGCTCAGCACCATTTACCGCATTCAGCAAATGAGCGGCGTGAGCTTTGGCGCTGGCCATGTGATGGACATAGTGCGCGGCAAGACCACTGAGAAAACCACCCAGTACGGCCATGAGGCACTAAGCACCTTCGGCGTGGGCAGCGCCTTCAGTGAGCTGCAATTGCGCGGCGTGTTGCGCCAGTTGATTGCCATTGGCGCGGTGCAGGTCGACGCCCAAGCCTACAACACCCTGCAGTTGACAGAGCAGTCGCGCGCGGTGTTGCGCGGAGAAGTGCTGGTGCAATTACGCGAGTCGGCCACCGACAAAGAGCGCAAACCCAAACGCAGTGCCCGCCTGGGTGCCGTGGTCAAGGCCCCGATCGCATTGGACAGCGAAGCCCTGCTGCGTTACTCAGCCCTGAAGGCCTGGCGCGCTGAAGTGGCACAACAGCACAACCTCCCGGCGTATGTCATATTTCACGACGCCACGCTGGCGGCCATTGCGCAGCGTGCGCCAAGGTCGCTGGATGATCTTCAGGGCATCAGCGGCATTGGCGCCAAGAAGCTGGAAGCCTATGCCGACGAGGTGCTACGGGTGGTATCGCTGAGTTGATTGCCGCCACAGGCACGCCATGTCACGCATATGCTGCAGCGGACGGGCCACTTAATGCTGGTGGAAGCCGCTTTCAAATGCCATGGCGGCACCGGTCATGGTGGCTTGCAGGCGCGCAATAGCGCGGTGGTGACGCTCGCAGGCAGTGGTTTTGCTCGCCTGCTGGCGGTGGTGCTGGATCAGGGTTTGCAGTTTGTTGCGGCACACATCCAAGGCACCGGCAAAGTTCAGTGCAATGTAGGCGGAGTGGTCGTTATGTGTCTGACGGAATTCGTCAGACCAGTAGTTGAACAACTGCCATTTGTAGGTGCCCTTTTCGGGAACCTGAATCGTATTTCGGTGCATATATACAGTGCAATTTGATGAACACGGATGCATGTCACGTGTTTAAGCATCCCCCTTGGCTATTGACGCGCCAGCCGCCCGAACGGTTGACACGTGTCAGAAATAGACGATTTGTTACCCCCACTTGAGGTGCAGCCCTTGATCCAGCACAAGAAAGCTAGAATCACGCACCAACATTCTTCTGAAGGCCGTTCCATGTCCGCACCTGCACACCATCCCGATGCCGCCCAGCCCGATGCAGTGGAAGCCGTCGTACCCCTGATACCCATGGTTTTGCCGCTTGCTGGTGCCGTGTTGATCTTTTTGCTGGCCTTTATTGCCGTTTCCATGGCCTGAGGCGCCGCGCTGCGGCCTGGCCTGCAGCGAACACCGCCCCATTCAGTACGTTGCTGATTTCACGGCGGAAATCAGCCGAATTTCACGGTGAGCGCATAGGGTCCACTGCCCTCATGCAAACCAACTACGGAATTAGTTTCCTTGGGAGAAGGTTCATGCCGGTTTCTGTGTCCATGTTGTGTACGAGGTTGGCGATCGCATTCGCCACGCTTGCGATAGGCGGCAGCGCACTTGCGCAACCCGTCGCCGCAGCCGCGGCGCCCGCGTGTAGCGGCCTGCTCCACAAGAGCTTCAAGCGACTACAGGACGACGCACCACAGGACCTTTGCCAGTACGCAGGGCGGGTGCTACTGGTCGTCAATACCGCCAGCTACTGCGGCTTCACTTCGCAGTACGAGGGACTGGAAAAGCTCCAGGCCGACCTCAAAGGAAAAGGACTGGTGGTGCTGGGCTTTCCATCCAATGACTTTGGCAAACAGGAGCCGGGTGACAGCAAGCAAATCGCCGATTTCTGCACCAACACCTACGGCGTAAAGTTCCCCATGTTTGAAAAGTCGGTTGTGTCCGGTTCGGGTGCGAATCCGCTGTACCGTGAACTGGCACAAGCCACCGGCAAAGCGCCCCAATGGAATTTTCACAAATACCTGATTGGCCGTGATGGCAAGGTTCTGGCCAGCTATGCCAGTATGGTGACACCCCAAGACAAGAAACTGATGGCCGACATTGATCGCGCCTTGAGCGCCAACTGAACGCCCCCGACGACACAGCAGCTGTCGCACATATAGTCATGCATTTTTTGCATAACTTTTCCCTGTAATTGCTTGGTAACTTAGGTACCACTTCATAGAATTGACGACCAGCCCAAATGCGCGCCGCTTGGTGGCACACATTGGGAGTCGCCTTTTCAAAGTGATCCCGGGTTTTCTTTGAAAAGTCGATTTTCAAACTAGGAGCTTTTATGAATTCACCCCGTATGCAAGGCCTGACACTGGATGCACCCAGCTATGTCAAGAACGCGCGTCTCATCGCCTGGGTTTCCGAGATGGCGGCCTTGTGCAAACCGGCCAACGTGTATTGGTGCGATGGCTCCGAAGAAGAATACCAGCGGCTGTGCCAGCAACTGGTGGATGCCGGCACCTTCAAGCGGCTCAACCCCGCCAAGCGTCCCAACAGCTTCCTGGCGTGCTCAGACCCCAGCGACGTGGCCCGCGTGGAAGACCGCACCTTTATCTGCAGCGAGAAGAAGGAAAACGCCGGCCCCACCAACAACTGGATGGCCCCCGCCGAGATGCGCGCGCTGCTGCAAACCGGCAAAGAGGGCCAAAAAGCCTTGTTCGACGGCTGCATGAAGGGTCGCACCATGTACGTGGTGCCCTTCTCCATGGGCCCGCTGGGTTCGCACATCGCCCACATCGGCATCGAACTCTCGGACAGCGCCTATGTCGCGGTGAACCAGCGCATCATGACGCGCATGGGCAAGGCCGTATACGACGTGCTGGGTGTGGATGGCGCGTTTGTACCCTGCGTACACACCGTGGGCGCGCCATTGGAAGCCGGCGAGAAGGATGTGAAATGGCCTTGCAGTTCCACCAAGTACATCGTGCACTACCCCGAGACCCGCGAAATCTGGTCGCACGGCTCCGGTTACGGCGGCAACGCGCTGCTGGGCAAGAAGTGCTTCGCACTGCGCATTGCATCGAACATGGGGCGCGACCAGGGTTGGCTGGCCGAGCACATGCTAATTCTGGGCGTGACCAATCCCCAGGGCAAGAAATACCATGTGGCAGCGGCCTTCCCGAGCGCCTGCGGCAAGACCAATTTCTCCATGTTGGTGCCACCTGATGGCTTTGACGGCTGGAAGGTCACCACCATCGGTGACGACATCGCCTGGATCAAGCCACACTCGGATGGCAAGTTGTACGCCATCAACCCCGAAGCCGGCTACTTTGGCGTGGCTCCAGGCACCAACTTCCACACCAATCCCAACTGCATGGCCAGCCTGGACAAAGATGTCATCTTCACCAACGTCGCTCTGACCGACGACGGTGACATCTGGTGGGAAGGCATGGAAAAGGACAGCGGCAAGCTGCCTGATCACCTGATCGACTGGCAAGGCAAGGACTGGACTCCGGCAATAGCCAAGGAAACCGGCGCCAAAGCGGCACACCCCAACGCCCGCTTTACCGTCACCGCCACCAACAACCCGGCGTTGGACGCCCAGTGGAACGACGCCGACGGTGTGGCCATTGATGCCTTTATCTTCGGCGGCCGCCGCTCCACCACCGTGCCACTGGTGACCGAAGCGCGCGACTGGGTGGAAGGCGTCTATATGGCTGCCACCATGGGCTCTGAGACTACGGCAGCCGCCGTGGGCCAGATGGGCGTGGTACGCCGCGACCCCTTCGCCATGCTGCCGTTTACCGGCTACAACATGAGCGACTACTTCCAGCATTGGCTGGACATGGGTGCCAAGCTGGCCGCCTCCGGTGCCAAGTTGCCAAAAATCTTCACGACCAATTGGTTCCGCAAGGGTGAAGACGGCAAGTTCGTCTGGCCTGGATACGGCGAAAACATGCGCGTCCTGAAATGGATGATTGACCGCCTGGAAGGCAGGGCCCCTGGCGTGGAAACCGGCTTTGGTGTTGCGCCTGCTTATTCCGAAATTACCTGGAAAGGTCTGGACTTCACGGAAGCGCAGTTCGACTCCGTCACCAGCCTGAACAAGGATGCCTGGAAACAGGAATTCGCCCTCCACACCGAGTTGTTCTCGCAACTCAGCTACCACCTGCCCAAGGAACTCGAAGAGACGAAAACCAAACTGGAACAGCGCCTGACGGCCTGATCCGGCATAAAAAGAGTGCGCCCGGGCAGGGCGTACCCGTGAAAAAGCCACCCTTGAGGTGGCTTTTTTATGGAATTTGAAAAATGTTGTTTATTCAGCGTGACGTGCCATGGCGGCCCGGATTTCATCGGCAACGCGGGGATCATGGCTTGCCATTTCCCACATACGGGCTTCCTCGCGAGCGCTTCGTGCAAGCGTGAAGCTGCGAAAGAATCCACCAGCGAAGAATGCTGTCATCTGACGCAGAGGGGGCGCCAGCAAGGCCAAGGCCGCAAACGCCACCGTCCACAGGGCGACCCAGCCGGCCAACAGGTGACCGTCGGTCCACGTATCAATGACCTGATCTGCCACAAGCAGCAATGCGGCCATGACAGCGGCCAACAGCATACCGGCCAGAGTGCGGGAACCATCCAGAGCGGTCCCCATATTGCCAATCAACAGGGGACTTGAATTACCGGATTCGTAAGGAGCAGAAGCCAGATGGGGCTCTGCGAAGCGTGCCATGGCGAACTCCCGGGAGAGATTGACCGAACGCGTGTTGTAAGTAGACATGCTGGGATCATAGGGTTAATACTAGTAACGGTCTACTTCTGGTTAGTGATCTCACCTATTCATATAATGAATGAATGAACGCCTCAAGCACGGCCCCTGTCTTTAACCTGCGCACTTTTGACCTCAATCTGCTCAAGGTGTTTGACGAAGTCATGTCCGAGCGTAGCCTGACCAAGGCAGCGGCACGACTGGCCTTGACACAACCAGCGGTGAGCAATGCACTGCGCCGTCTGCGCCAGGCGCTGGGCGACGACCTGCTGGTGCGAAAAGGCCGTGGACTGGAGCCCACCGTTCGCGGGTTGGAACTATGGCCCGGCGTGCAAGAGGCTCTGCGCAGCTTGCAGGCCTGTCTGGCCCCCAGCGTTTTTCATCCGGCTACAGCCGACAACGCCTTTGTGCTGGCCATGGCGGATGCTACCGCCGCCGAGCTCATGCCGGGACTGGTTGCCGTACTGGCAGACGAGGCTCCGGATGTGAGCCTGCGGGTATTGCCGCTCACGACGCGTGACCCACGCAAACTTCTGGACGAGGGATTGGTCGATCTCGCCATAGGCCACTTTCCGGCCGCGCTGGCCGATCTGAGTGCGCGTGCGCAAGTGGGCGAAAGCGTAGCTTTTATGCACCGCCGTCTGTTCCAGGGCGAATATGTGTGCGTGATGCGCCAGGGCCACCCCTTTGCCAGCGGGCCGTTGAGCCTGAACCGGTATTGCAGCGCGCGCCATATGTTGGTGAGCTTTTCCGGGCGTGCCTTTGGCTTTGTAGATGAGTCGCTCGCACTGCTGGGGCGCACACGCCGTGTCGTGCTGACCGTGAACCAATTTTTTACCGCTGGCAAGGTGGTCGCCAACTCTGATTTACTGACGGTTCTGCCGCGCCATTTCATCAATGTGACAGGCTTTGCCGACCAACTGGTACAGCGTGAACTGCCTTTTGATGTTCCGGTCGTCCACGTGGACGCCTTGTGGCACCAGCGCCAGGACAACTCCAATGCCCATGCCTGGCTGCGCGCCAAGGTGCAGGCGCTGGCCAACAAGGCCTTCCCCGCATGAAAATTCAATTGCTTTCCGACCTGCATCTGGAAACCCACCCGCACTGGCAGGCCACACCCGCTGCCGGAGCTGATGTACTGGTACTGGCCGGTGACATCGGCTCGTACCAAGCGGGTCACCAGATGCAGGACGAAGACTTTGGCCTGCGGCCGTTTTCTCCCCTGAAGGGCTGGCCCACGCCTGTTATTTTTGTACCGGGCAACCACGAATACGACACGCTCGACTTTGATTCCGCCCACTTGCGTCTGCGCGAAACCTGCGAGCGTTTGGGGATGATCTGGCTGGAACGCGAAACCTATGTGTCACCCTGGACCGATCTCCAGGGCAGGACCTTGCGGTTTGTCGGCACCACGCTGTGGACCGACTTTGAGGCCTTGGGTGCGCGTGAAAAAGCCTACCGCGCGGCCAACTACTACCTGAAGAAAACCGGCACCACCCGCCGGGGCGAGCCCTTTCTGGCGCCCGAGTTGCGGGAACAAAGCCAGCATTGCCAGGACTGGCTGCGGACCGAGCTGGCCAAGCCCTTTGATGGCAGCACTGTGGTGATCACGCACTTTGCACCCAGTCTGAAAAGTGCCGACCCGCGCTATGGAATGACGCCGGGCACCGCCGGCTTTTGCAATGCACTGGACGACCTGCTGCCGCAAGCCCGGCTCTGGCTGCACGGGCACCTGCACGCACCGTCCGACTACGTGGCCACCGGCTGCCGCGTGGTGGCCAACCCGCTGGGCTATGCACGCAAAAACGAACAGCTGCAATTTCTGCCGGCAAGCTGCATCGAAATTTAAGGCTAGGCCCCAGCTCACGGCCTTGGCACTGCCGGCGGCAAGGCAGAAGCAAACTGCGGTGGCCCCTATAGCGTGGCGCTGTCTTTGAACTGATCGGTAGCGCGCACCAAGGCTGCGGCAATACCGGGTTCAAAGGCACCATGGCCGGCGTCGGGAATCATGTGAAAGCTGGCTTCGGGCCAGGCCTGGTGCAGCCGCCAGGCCGACAGCGGCGGGCAGATCACATCGTAGCGCCCCTGCACGATGACACAGGGCAGATGGCGGATACGGTCCACGTTGCGGATCAATTGGTCTTCGGTAAAAAAGGCTTGGTGGCGGAAGTAATGCGCTTCCAGCCTCCCCACGCCCAAGGACACCGCTTCACTGCCGAACTGCTCCTCGACGTCGGGGTTGGGCAGCAGATTGATGACGCTGCCTTCGTAACGGCCCCAGGCACGGGCGGCTGCGACACCGGCGGCCACATCGGCGCCAAACAGCTGTTTACAAAAACCCTGGAGCAAGTCACCCCGGTCGGCCTCGGGAATGGGCGCCACAAAGCGTGCGTGCGCGTCCGGGAACATCCAGCGGATGCCGTTGAGAAACCAGTCAACCTCTGCCGGTGTGCACAAGAAAATACCGCGCAGGACAAAGCCGGTGCAGCGCACGGCGTGGGCCTGTCCATAGGCCAGCGCCAGAGTGGAGCCCCAGGAGCCGCCGAACACCAGCCACTGTTCCACGTCCAGCAGGGTGCGGATGCGCTCGATGTCCTCGATCAGCAATTGCGTGGTGTTGTTACGGGTCTCGCCCAAGGGTATGGACTGGCCAGCACCACGCTGGTCAAACAACACGATGCGGTAGTACGCCGGGTCAAAGAACTGCCGGTGCCTGGGTGACAGACCGGCGCCCGGCCCCCCGTGCAAGAACAGCACCGGCACCCCCTGCGGGTTGCCGCACTCCTCCCAATACAGGGTGTGGATGTCGTCCACCACCAGACGGCCGGAGCGAGTCGGTTCTATCGGTGGATACAAAGAGTTGCTGGCGAGGTGGGGATGCATGGCAAGGGCTTTCTGCGGTTGCGGGGAAGGGCCAGGCACATTGTGCAACCAGGCTCTCGATAGCACCTATCAATCGGTTAGGCAAATTCCATTGTCTTTAATATTAGCCCCGAACTACTATTCGTTGCACGCTGATAGAAATTTTCTACCAGCCCCGTTATTACCCCTTAGGAGCCCACCATGACGACGGCCCAACGCCCCGAAATCAAAACCATGGCCAACCTCGAAGCCGCATTTGCCGGCGAGTCCATGGCCCACATCAAGTACCGCTACTTTGCCAAGCTGGCACGTGAAGCAGGTGACGAAGACACCGCCCGCACTTTTGAGGCCACCGCCGACCAGGAAGTGATGCACGCCTTCGGTCACTTGGATCTGCTTTACCCCAAGGCCACGATGACCCCGGCCAAGGCGCTGCAAGTTGCCATCGACGGCGAGACCTATGAGTACACCGAGATGTATCCCGCGTTCCGCAAGACAGCAGAGGCCGAGGGTCAGGCCGCCGCAGTGGCCGAGATGGACGAGCAAATTGCCGAGAGCCGCGAACACGCCGCCGCCTTCCGCAGCACGCTGGAAAAAGCGCAAAAGCGTTTTGCCGCCCTGGCCAAGGTGGAAGAGCGCCATGCCAACCACTACAAGGCCCAGTTGGCCAAAGTGACGGCATAAGGCCACACGACAAGCGAATCAACTTTTTTAACCCTTGCATTCCGAAAGACTGAACCCCATGAAAACCTATATCTGCATCGTTTGCGGCTTTGTCTACTACGAGGCCGCCGGCCGCCCAGAAGACGGCATTGCCCCCGGCACCGCTTGGAGTGATGTGCCCGAGAGCTGGGCCTGCCCGGATTGCGGCGTGGCCAAGGCCGACTTCGAATTCGTGGAGATCTGAGCATGAGCGCGCACCCTGCCAACCCCTCCCTCACCACGGCAACAGCCCGGCAACGCAGACGGCTGCCCCCCCTGGTGGTAATAGGCGCCGGCCTGGCCGGCTGGGCTACGGTGCGCGAATTCCGCAAACGCGACCCCCTCACCCCAGTCATCGTGGTGACGGCGGACCGCGGTGACTTGTATGCCAAGCCCGGCCTGTCCAATGCACTGGCGCAACAGCGCACACCCCAGCAGTTGGTGAGCACGTCCGCCGCGAGCTGACGCTGCAATCCGCTGGCAGCAGCGGCACCCTGACCTACAGCCAACTGGTACTGGCTACCGGAGCCCAGCCGATCCGCTCTGCCATTGCGGGCAATGCCTCCGCGCAGGTGCTGTCGGTGAACTCGCTGGACGACTTTGCCACCTTTTACGCGCGGCTGGTCGAGCCGGCGCAGGCCCCTCAGGGCTCCGACGCGATAGGTGACATGCCGCACATTGCCGAAGGCCATAGCAACCGCAAAACCGTGCTGGTCATAGGCGCCGGTTTGATTGGCTGCGAGTTTGCCAACGACCTGCTGCAAGCAGGCTATCGCGTCCACGTGGTGGACCCGTCGCCGCGCCCACTCGCAGCCCTGCTGCCACAAGCTGCCGGCCTTGCCGATAGTGGTGTGCGCAGCCCACCCGGCGCTGGCTGGAAACTGGGTGGCCGAACCTGCAGCGCTGCCTGGCATGTGGCGCTACCTGGACGCGCAGGAAGCGCGACGCGGCTTTGTACTCACCGGCAAAAGTACTACGCGGCGCTTGGAACGCGCCAAGGAGACGCGCCTGTGAAATCCCAGGCGTTGCCAGTGCAATAGTTAAAACTGTTGCACCCGAATTGGCCCTATTGCCAGCGGGTCCCCGTTCATGAGCCGGGTCTACAATGGCGTCCCACATCAGGGACCTGCGCCTTCGCGCCCGCCCGGGTGAAATAGGACGTAAATGACACAGGATTCATCCACCGGGTCGCTCACCCCCAGCTCCTCCAACACCCCCGAGAAACGCGCCGAACTGCGCCGCGCCGCCCTCGAATACCACGAGTTCCCCACCCCCGGCAAGATCGCCATTGCGGCGACCAAGCAACTGGTCAACCAGCACGATCTGGCCCTGGCCTATTCGCCCGGCGTGGCAGCCCCCTGTGAGGAAATCGTCAAGGACCCGAACAACGCCTTCAAGTACACCAGCCGCGGCAACCTGGTGGCCGTCATCACCAACGGCACGGCCGTGCTGGGCCTGGGCGATATCGGCCCGCTGGCGGCCAAGCCGGTGATGGAGGGCAAGGGCGTGCTGTTCAAGAAGTTCGCCGGCATCGATGTCTTTGACATCGAAATCAACGAGAAGCACGACCTCGACAAGCTGGTGGACATCATTGCCTCGCTGGAGCCGACCTTTGGCGGCATCAACCTGGAAGACATCAAGGCGCCGGACTGCTTTTATGTGGAGCGCAAGCTGCGCGAGCGCATGAACATTCCGGTGTTCCACGACGACCAACACGGCACCGCCATCGTGGTGGGCGCCGGCATTCTCAATGGCCTCAAGGTCGTGGGCAAGGACCCGAAGAAGATCAAGTTGGTGACTTCAGGCGCCGGTGCGGCCGCGCTGGCCTGCCTGGGCCTGCTGGTCAAGCTGGGCATTCCGCGCGAAAACATTTTTGTCACCGATCTGGCCGGTGTGGTGTACGAAGGCCGGGTCGAGCTGATGGACGAGGACAAGGCATTTTTCGCCCAGAAGACCGACTGCCGCACCCTGCGCGAGATGATCGTGGGTGCCGACGTGTTCCTGGGCCTCTCGGCCGGTGGCGTACTCAAGGCCGACATGGTGAAAACCATGGGCCCCAACCCGATCATCTTTGCCCTGGCCAATCCGACACCCGAAATCCTGCCCGAGGAAGTGAAGGCAGTGCGCGACGACGCCATCATGGCGACCGGCCGCACCGATTACCCGAACCAGGTCAATAACGTCCTGTGCTTCCCCTACATCTTCCGTGGCGCGCTGGATGCAGGCGCCTCCACCATCACGCTGGAGATGGAAATCGCCGCGGTGCACGCGATTGCCGATCTGGCCCAGGCTGAGCAAAGTGACGTGGTGGCTGCCGCCTACACGGGCGAGCAACTGGCCTTCGGCCCCGAGTACCTGATTCCCAAGCCCTTCGATCCGCGCCTGATGATGAAGATCGCGCCAGCTGTGGCCAAGGCGGCGGCTGACAGCGGCGTGGCCCTGCGCCCGATTGCCGACATGGACGCCTACCGCGAACGCCTGCAAAGCTTCGTCTACGCCTCCGGCACCACCATGAAGCCGATCTTCACGGCGGCACGCAAGGCGCTCAAGAAGCGCGTGGCCTATGCCGAGGGCGAGGAAGAGCGCGTGCTGCGTGCGGCCCAGATCGTGGTCGACGAACGCCTGGCGTTGCCCACGCTGATCGGTCGGCCGGCAGTGATTGCCGAGCGCATCGAAAAATTCGGTCTGCGGCTGAAAGAGGGCCTGGATTACCAGGTGGTAAACGTAGAGCAGGACCATCGCTACCGCGACTTTTGGCAAACCTACCACCGCATGACCGAGCGCAAAGGCATGACGATGCAAGTGGCCAAGATCGAAATGCGCCGCCGCCTGAGCCTGATTGGGGCCATGCTGCTGCACAAGGGCGATGTGGATGGCCTGATTTGCGGCACCTGGGGCAGAACCGCGCTGCATCTGGAATACGTGGACCAGGTCATCGGCAAGCGCTTGGATCCCAAGGCGGGCACCGACTGCCAGATCTACGCCTGCATGAACGGCCTGATGCTCCCCGGACGGCAGGTGTTCCTGGTGGACACCCATGTGAACTACGACCCAACGGCGCAGGAACTGGCCCGCATCACGGTCATGGCTGCCGAAGAAATGATGCGCTTCGGCTTCAAGCCCAAAGCAGCGTTGCTCAGCCACTCCAGCTTTGGCAGCAGCAACGAACCCAGCGCAGTCAAAATGCGCCAGACCCTGGCCCTGCTGCAGCAGCAGGCACCCTGGCTGGAAGTCGATGGCGAAATGCATGGCGATGTCGCCCTGGACGGCCAGGCGCGCCAGGTGGTCATGCCCAATAGCACCCTGCATGGCGACGCCAATCTGCTGGTGATGCCCAACATCGATGCGGCCAATATTGCCTACAACCTGCTCAAGACCGCTGCCGGTGGCAACATTGCCATCGGCCCGATTTTGCTGGGCGCGGCCAAACCGGTGCATATTTTGACGGCCAGCACCACGGTGCGTCGCATTGTAAATATGACAGCGCTCACCGTAGCCGATGCCAACGCGAGCCGATAAGCGTTTAACGTTTAGTTAGTACATACTTCTTTACGTTTTCCCAGCAAAGGCCTTGCCCATAAACCGGGCAAGGCCTTGCTTTTTTGGGCCGTATGGGCGACACTACATGCCTTGAGCTTTCGGGTTTACCCGAACGTGTGACAAGGAATTGTGTGAGCGTCAACAGGTTTAAGTTAGTAATCACTGGCTTTTTGTTAGTCGCATCGCTGGGTGCGGTTAATGCCTATGCAAGAGCCTTATCAAACTGGTCAGAAGTCAGCGAGATCGCGCTCAGCGCGTTGCCGGTGCAGGGTCAGCAGACGCACCAGCTCATTCGCCAAGGTGGTCCTTTTCCGTTTGACAAGGATGGCGTTGTTTTTGGAAACCGGGAGCGCACTTTGCCCATGCAAAAGCGCGGATATTACCGGGAGTACACCGTCAATATGCCAGGCTCCCGGGACCGGGGAGCCAGAAGAATTGTTTGCGGTGGCCCTGCCACCACGCCGGATGCCTGTTTCTACTCGGCCGATCACTACGCGAGCTTTCGCAAGATCGTGCCTTGATTTTTTATTTTGTACTTTGAGAAAGTGAATCGGGGATGGACACGCCACTTCGAACCGTTAGAACCAATATCGTTCAGTCGATACGCGCCTTCAGGGTGCAGGATTTGCAGGAAGCGGCCCAATCATTGGGCCACCACTTCCTGTACGCCAACCTGGCCAGCGCACAGTCCAAGCAAGACGTGCTGGATTTGATCGGGCAGCAATTTATCTTGTCGACGCAGGTCAGCAAGAACTTTGACGCGCTGTACGACAGCATGACAGACCCGGTGCACAAATCGGGCCCGCAGCCAGGCTTTATCGCCGTGCTGGAACACATCCCGGCCAATGCCAAGTTTGACAAGGAAGCGCGCGAGCAACTGCTCGATATCTTCCGCGATACCGCCGATTACTGGGGAGACCGGAAGATACCCTTCCGATGCTTCTATTCTTTTCTGTAGCCCGTTCTGCACACACCAGCCAAGCAGAACGGGCTAACGAGGCAAAAGTCGGTACTTCCACGGAGGCCGTGGGCGGTATCGATCTCCTGACGGAAACCGGCGAAAAAATGCCAACAGACAAACTGTTGGACGTGTCGCCCTTGGCGCTGCGCATGAGCAGCCCGTTTAATGCGGGTTACTGGTTGGCAGCAGCCTGATTCGGCATACACCATAGAAAGCCCGTCCCAGTGACGGGCTTTTTGCTTTTCAGGCGCCCGACACGGCAAAACGCTCCAGCTTGGCCTGCAGGGCGGCGGCGTTAAACGGTTTGGCCAGGTGGTCGTCCATACCCGCTTCCATGCAGGCCAGGCGGTCGGAATCCATGGCATTGGCGGTCATGGCGACGATCGGCGTGTGCTGGCCCGGTGGTTCGGCGGCACGAATCCGACGGGTTGCCTCCAACCCGCCCATGATGGGCATTTGCATGTCCATCAGGACCATGTCCCACTGCTGGGCTCCAAAAAGGTCCACCGCTTCCTGACCGTTTTTCGCCAGGACCACCGTGTGCCCCCAGCGTTGGAGCAATGTGGTGGCTAGCAACTGGTTAATCGGGTGGTCTTCCACCAGCAGCACCCGCAGGGTTTGGGACGGCTGTGACATGACGGCAGACACCAACGCGGCAGCGTCCTGCGCAGGTGCGGCACTTTGCACTTGCAGCGTAAAATGGAAGGTGCTGCCCTGCGCCTCGACACTATCGAGCCAGATTGTGCCGCCCATCAATGCGACCAGGCGCGCACAAATCGTCAGCCCCAGGCCGGTCCCCCCAAATTGACGGGTCGTGGAGGTATCCGCCTGACTAAAGGCCTCAAAGACCCCTGTCTGCTTGTCCGGTGCGATACCGATGCCGGTGTCGCGCACTGCAATGTGCAACTCATGCCCGGAAGCGGTGGCACTGGAGCGCACGCTGACGTATATGCCGCCCTGCGTCGTGAACTTGATGGCGTTGTCGCACAGATTGGTCAGAACTTGGCGCAGCCGCACCGGGTCGCCCTGCACGTGGGCGGGCAGGTCCGGCTGCAGGCTGCTTTCCAACACCAGACCCTTCTGGCTGGCGCGGCGACGCAAGGTTTTCAAGGTGTCCTCAATGGCCTCCACCAGGGGGAAGCACACGGCTTCAATGGTCAGTTTGCCGGCCTCGATCTTGGAGAAATCCAGCACATCGTTGAGGATCACCATCAAAGACTGCGCTGAGTTTTTCACGATGTTCAGATACTCGCGCTGTGTCGGGTTCTGCTCCAGTTCCAACGCCAGATCCGTCATGCCAATCACCCCGTTCATAGGGGTGCGGATCTCATGGCTCATATTCGCCAGGAAATCACTTTTGGCCTTGCTGGCAGCCTCGGCGTTGCGCTTGGCAACACGCAACTCCTGCTCGATGCGGTTCTTGTCGGTAATGTCCAGAATGGTCCCCACCAGGCCGGTCACCTCGCCATGGGCGTCGGTCAGCGGTGCCTTCCAGTACAGACCTTCGCGCAACTCGCCGGTCTGGCGATTGCGGAACTGGGCTTCATAGGTCTGCATGGCATTGCTGGCAAAGAGCTCCTTGTCCTTGGCGTCCATCAGGTGTGCCGATTCACCCGACACCAGCTCAAACACGGTTTTACCTATCCAGTCCGCCCGCGCAATACCAAACAGGGACTCAAAGGCTCTGTTGAAGCGCAGATAGCGGCCCTGCGTGTCCTTGAGATAAATCGCCGTGGGCGTGGCTTCCAGCAACACTTCGACAAAGCGCAGTTGCTCGGCCAACTCGGCCTCCACGGCCTTGCGCACCGTGATATCGGTACGGATGGCAATGTATTGTTCGGGCAGGCCATTGCTGCCCAGAAGCGGCACGATAGTGGCATCCACCCAGTACATGCGGCCGGACTTGCTGAAGTTGCACACCTCACCGTGCCACACCTTGCCCTGCGAGATAGTGCCCCACATGCCCTCAAAGAACGCCGGCGGATGCACCCCGGAATTGATGATGCGGTGGTTTTTACCCAGCAGCTCGGCCAGCGTGTAGCCGCTGATCTCGGTGAACTTGCCGTTGGCGTAGCTGATATTGCCCCGCAAATCCGTCATGCTGACGATGGCGTGCTGGTCTAACGCAAACTTCTGGTTGTTCAAGGCGCGTCGCCCCAGTTCGCGCTCATCCATGAGCGTCACCACCCGTTTGATCAGCGCATCCAGATCGTCCACGTCCAGCGGGGTGATGTCACTATCAGGCTCGAGCTCCAAGGTGCCGAGCACACGGCGCAAGGACTCCAGAGCCCGTTGGCGCGTCTGCAGTTCGCTGCGCAACTGCTGATCCAGTGCGTGTTGGCGGGACACATCGCGAAATGTCAGTACGTGGCCGGCAACCACGTTGCTGGCAGAAAAAATAGTAGCCAGAGTGGTGTCCAGAATCACCCGGTTGCCGGCCTGGCCACTGACCTCGAGTCTGCGTACCCGCCAGTCCCTGGGAGTGGCATGGTCGCCGAAGGCGCTGGGTAACAGGGCTTGCGCGTCCTGTCCTACCAAAGACTGCCCGCCCCCTCCCAGCAAGGCCTCGGCGGCAGGATTGCAATACACCAATTGAAACGCGGCATCGGTGCGCAACACGCCATCGGTGATGGCATTCAGGGTGACGGCCGCTTCCTCGCGCTGTGCCGACAGTCGACCCGCTGCACGACTGATGATGTCAAAGGTGTGGCGAATTTCCACCGGGGCGTCCGCATCCAGCAGCGCATTGATGTCAATACTGCCTGCCAGAATTTCGGTTTCGCGCAGGCGTACGCGGTCGAAATTTCCCAGCCAGCGCTTGAGCGGTATGCGAATCAACAGCCCGCCCGCAACCAGGGCCGCCAGCGCGACCAGCAAGGCATAAATTGCGACCCGCCACAACTTTGCGGCAATTTCTTCGGCCGCAAAGGTCAGGCGAAAAACGCCATAGTCCTTGCCGCCCACCTGGATGTTCTGATTGATATCAAAAAGGTGCTCCTGCACCCGTGCCAACAACCACTGTGGCGGTGACAGGTCCGGCTTGATCGCGTTCCTGGCGATCAGCACACCACCATTGGTATCGATGAATTCGGCCTTGGCGAAGTTGGACTGGGAAATGGCCCGATCCAGCGTCTTGCTGATGGTGTCGTAATCACCAATCACGGCACTGTCGCCCACCGTCTGGGACGCCACATTCAGCATCATTTCGCCGGCCAACAGTTCATCTTCGATCTGCTGCGCAAACTGGTAGCGGTAAAAACCGGCCAGCCCGGTACCGACAAACAGCAACAGGGTGGCCACATACAAAGAAAAAACCCGTCCCACCAGGGACTGGGGCAACAGGCGTTGCAACAAGGTCATGTGGCGGCGTGCACTCAGTGCAGAGAGACTGGAGCGCTTTGGTAAAAGCGCTTGTAGGAAGCGTAGTCGGCGCCGCTGGCCGGGACAAAATAGGCGTCATCGGGCAGCCCCACTTCCTTGGAGGCCTGGTGCAAAATTTCGCGCCCTCTGGGGTCTTTGTACATCTCCATGAAGGCGGCAGCCACCTTGCGGGTATCGGCTTCGGGCACCTTGCTGGAGGCCATCAGCGCCAGATCCTGAAAGGACTCCGAAGTCCAAAGCACCCGGAACTTTCTGCCCTCGCGCCGGGTGTAGCCTTCCACCAGCTGCGAATTGCCGCCGGAGGCCACGACCTTGCCGGCAAACAACTGGGCAAAGGAGGCATTCTGATTGCCGGCAAACACCACCTTGACGTCGATGCTCCTGGACAGCAACTGTGCATAGGGCACCTTGTAGACCACAAAGGCCTCCGGCCCGGCGAAGGCCACGTCCTGTCCCTTGAGCTGGGCTAAATCCGTAATGGGGGAGTCCGCCGGAACCACAATCTGGCCTTGCACCGGTGGCGTGTTGCGGCGCCCGAAAACCTTCCAGCCCAATTGCTCGCGCTCAGGGCTGAACAGGTGGTTGCTGAAAACGAACTCCACCTCCTTGGCCAGCACATAACTGGTGGTGTCCGCCGAGGTGCGGCCGATCTTCAGATTGAGTTTGACGCCACTTTTTTCAGAGACGTAGGCGATGATCGGGTTCCAGTACGCCGCCGTGAGGTTGATGTCGTACTGGTTGACGGGCGAAAAGCTGTAAACCGCCTGTTGCGCCGCCGCAGTCTGGGGCTGCCCACCCAGGAAAGCCGCCAAGGCGCCGGTCACCAAAGCCAGAAGCTGCTTCTTCATGGGATTCCCTTTTCGTCATGTGTATTCGCTGCGGCGAACCGCTGGCGAGATCATAAGACAGCTTGGGAATTGCTAAGCGATCTGCAGGGCCAGGTCCGTGTATTCGGACACAGGGACTTCTTCAGCGCGTCGCTGCAGGTCAAAGGTTCCAGCAAAACCTCGGGCTTCCAGCCAACGCCCCAAGGTATGACGCATGATTTTGCGGCGCTGGCTAAAGGCCACCTGCACCAACTCGCTGAGCAGCAGCACATCCACCGCAGCCTGTGCCGCATGCGGCACCATGCGCACCACAGCACTGTCCACGCGTGGCGGCGGCTCAAAACTTTCGGGCGGAACAAACAGCACATCTTCCATGGCATAGCGCCACTGCAGCATCACGCTCAAACGGCCATACGCCGCTGTGCAGGGGGAGGCCACCATGCGGTCAATCACCTCTTTTTGCAGCATGAAGTGCTGGTCTTCAATGCAGTCCACAGAGTCCAGCAGGTGAAACAGGATCGGCGTGGATATGTTGTAAGGCAGATTGCCCACCACGCGCCATTTGCCCGACGCCCGGGAAGCATGCGCCTCGATCCGGCTGAAGTCGACCTTTAGCACGTCGGACTCGATGACCGTGAGTTGGCCATGGCTGCGCAGGCGCTGCGCCAGATCCCGGTCCAGTTCAATCACCGTCAGGTGGCCCAGACGCTCCACCAGCGGTTGGGTCAGGGCGGCCAGGCCGGGCCCGATTTCGACCATACGCTGTCCCGCCTGGGGAGCGATGGCCTGGACAATGGCGTCGATGATTCCGCCGTCACGCAGAAAGTGCTGACCGAAGCGCTTGCGCGCAATATGTTTCATGGTTATTGCGGCGGCTCGCGCAGCTCCACATACGCGCGCTCGCGCACATCCCGGGTCCAGCTGACGTAGGCTTCTTCCAGCTTGGTTTCGCGCAACTGGTTGCGCACCAGTTCACGCACCTCCCGCGGGCTCAACTCCACCCGGCGACGCTCCAGCAACTGGATCAGGTGCACACCAAAGCGTGACACCACGGGGTTGCTGATCTGGCGGTCGGTTAAACGGTTCATGACCTCCTCGAACTCGGGCACAAACATGCCCGGGCCGGCCCAGCCCAGATCGCCGCCTTGCGCGGCACTGCCATCCTGCGAATTCTCACGCGCCGCACTGGCAAAGTCGGTCTTGCCGGAGACGATGCGCTCACGCAAGTCGGCCAGCTTGGCCTGGGCCGCAGCCTGCGACAACGCAGGTCCCGTGCGAAGCAGGATATGGCTGACGTGCGTCTGCACTACCGATCGGTTCAGCGCGGAGGGCGCACGGCGCTCCAGCACCTTGAGAATGTGGAAACCGGCACCGGAGCGAACCAGATCAGACACGGAGCCCACGGCCACACTCTGCGTTGCCTGGACAAAGGACGGCGGATAACGATCGGCGCGGCGCAGGCCAAACTCGCCGCTCTTGCCACGGTCCGCATCCGAAAATTGCTTCGCCAGGGCGGCAAAGTCTTCGCCGGCCCGCGCACGCGCCAGCAACGCCTGCGCCTGGGCCTGCAGCTGCGACACCAGCGCTTCGTCGGCTTTTTCCGGCACAGCCACCAGCAACTGCGCCAGATTGATTTCCTGCGCCAGGGGATCGGTATTGGCAGCCTGCTGCTCCAACAGCGCCCGGTCCACATCCTGGTCACTGACACGCACGCGGGCATCCACCTCGCGCTCGCGTAGGCGCGTCAGGATGAGCTGCTCACGCAACTGGCTGCGCAGTGCGGTAGCGGAGATGCCTTCCTTGGCCATGCGCTGGCGAAAGGTTTCCAATTCCATCTGGTTCTGCCGCGCCAGGTTCTGTTCGGCCAGGTCGACTGCCGCCTCGTCCATGCGGATACCGGATTCGGCTGCCAACTGCAGCTGTGCGCGGTCACTGATCAGCCGCTCCAGCACGCCCTGGCGCAATTCGTCGGCGCCGGGGGTGGCTTGGCGCTGGGCCTTGAGCTGCTCGGTGACGCGCTGCATGGCGGCCCGCACCTCATTGTTGGTGATCGGTTCGGAATTCACCACCGCCACCACATAGTCGGCCGACTGGGATTTTTGCGCCTGCGCCGGCAGGACCATCAAGGTGGCCGAGGCGGCCAGCGCCAGGGCCCAAAAACGGGATTTCATAGGGTTTTATTCGTAGTTGCTGAAGCGGCTGGCACTGGCAGCGCCAGCATCACGCAGATTCTGATAACGCGAGATATTTTGTGTCAAGGTTGCGCGGGGATCTGCCGTGCCAATGCGGGTGAAGCCAACGAACTCCAGCTGAAAAATCAAGCGTTGCACCGCAGAAGAGCTACTGGTTTGGGTACGGGCAAGCACCACGCGGGCCAGCCAACAGCCCGCATCGTACTCGACGCCCAACAGGGTATCGACCAAGGCGCTCTGATCCAGGCTGTAATTCAGACGGCCCAGGGCATAGTAGCGGCCATCCCCCTGGCCTTGGCCCTTGCCTAAATCCTGACCGCGATCACCCCACAGGTCATTGATCGGCCACTGCCAGCTGACATCAATCTGCTCGCTGACATCGCGCTGGAAGCGGTAGGCCGCATTGAGAACCCGGTAATTGCCCGGGTTATAGCGCGCGCCCACCGTGGCACGCAGCGATTGGTCGGTCAGGGGGTTGTACTGGGTGGTGGAGTCCAGGGTCCAGCGCTCGTTGAGATTGACTTCAGCGCCCAGCAACACATCGCTCAAGCCCGACTGGGCCGCGGCGGTGGCGCTGTTGATGGTGACCTGTTGCTCTTCCAGGCGCAGGCGCTGCGCGATGCCAAAGCGCGCATATTGGCTGCCGCTGTCGGGATCCAGAAAGCGTGTGGTCAGGCCCATGGTCAGGAGGTTGTTGTCGGATATTTTGTCGTGACCGACATACGCATTTTCCAGATAGATGCTGGCAAAGTTGAAATCCGCCGCGCCACTGTCATAGTTGGGCAGCATGCTCTGGTTGCGGTAGGGGGTGTAGACATAAAAAGCGCGCGGCTCCAGGGTCTGCACAAAATCGCGTCCCCACAAGGAGCTGCTGCGCTCAAACACCAGGCCGCTGTCCAGACTGAAAGTGGGCACCACGCTGGTGGCAGACTGGCTGCCGTCGGCCAGCATGGCATCAAACTGGTAGGCCGCAGCGTGCAACTGCAGCTTGGGCGTGACAAAACCCTGCGGCGCCAGCCAGGGCCGGCTGAGTTGGGCCAAGGCGAAGCTGCGCTGGGCATTGGGTTGCCCGGTCAGCCGGCGGTCGGCTTCGAACTGGGTGAAGTCCCCATCGAGCGACCAGTCAAACCCCTGCACATTGTTTTGCCCCAGATGCGCCGTGATTTGCGGCACGCGGTCATAGGGTGGCGTAATCGGGGAGTCCAGGTCCTGCAGCACTTGCCACTTCAGCACATGCACGGTGCCGTTCACCGGTCCACTGGACCAGGAAGCCAGCGCGTCGCCTGGCAACAGGCGCTGAGCCAGCAGGGCTTCGGAGCTGCTGAAATCGCGCCAGTAGTTGTTGTCGCTGACCCGGTTGATATTCAGCGCCAGCGCCACCGGGCTCAGATTAGGCAAGCCGGTGTTGAACGCCCCGTTGTGCGTCCAGGCCAGGCCCCAGCGGTCCAGATCGCGCAACTTGTCAGCGGGCATGCTGTCCGCAAAAACACGACCGCTGTAGCCGGGCTCCAGGTAGCGGTAGATCGCACCCACCTCCACACCGCGCGCGCTCATCAGCGTCGGGGTGATGGTGGCATCCCGGTTCGGCGCAATATTCCAGTAATAGGGCAAGGCCAGCGTGCTGCCACTCACATTGTCAAAGCCGGCCGTCAGCGGCAACAAGCCGGACTTGCGCTTGTCCGTAAGGGGAAAGCTGATGGCCGGCACCGGCAGAATCGGCACCCCCTTGAAACTCAGGTAAGCGCCGTTAGCCACACCGACCTCTTCGTCGTTGTCCAGCGAAATACTGGCCGCGCGCAGCACCCAGTCGGGCATCCAGCTCGGTCCGGGAAGGCGTCGGCAGGTGGTGTAGCTCGCGTCATGCACCACGGTATGGCTTTCGTCCACAAAGTCGGCGCGCGAGGCCTCACCATGCGCGCCATTCTGGGCAAAGTGGTAACTGGGCTGCAGAAAAAAGCCTTCAAAGCTCTCCACCTTGAGCTCCAACAGCGGACCCGTATACAGATTGCCGGCCCGGTTGATGCGCACGTGGCCACTGGCGCGGGCCTGGTCGCTGGGTTGGTCGTACTCCAACCTGTCCGCATGGATGACGGTATCGGCCTTGCGCATGACCGCATCGCCTTGCACCACGGTCTCCAGGTCGGCGCGGCCGGAAATGCGGTCGCCCTGCAAAAACACCGGTGCCTGGCGCTTTTGCTCCGAACTGAGCGTCTCGGCCAACTGGGGTGTCGCCTGCAACACCATCGCATCCCCTGGCTGGGCGGTCTGCGCCAACGCGGTGACTGCGGCCATACCGCTGCACAGCACCAGGCCGGGCAACAGCCCTAGGCGCGCGCACAGCGGGACCGGTTGGAACACAGATAAACGCATGGATACAGAAGGCGCGATAGTTGGGAAATGGTGCAGGAATGCGTCGGGAGGTTCAGCAACTGAGCCTTTGTAGAATGGATTATCCATGAGCACCCCACCCACCGCCCCTTCCCACACGCCGGACGACCGCAGCAGCCTGCGCTGGCCTGATCCGCAGCGACAAATTCAATGCACGCAATGGCTCGCCAGCCTGCCGGCTGAACTGGCCCTGCAGCCCGCTACGCTGCGCCTGGCCTCGGCCGATGCCAGCTTCCGGCGCTACCTGCGCATTGAGAGCGCCCGCGGCAGCCTGGTCATCATGGACGCGCCGCCCGACAAGGAAGACTGCAAACCCTTTGTGCAGGTAGACCTGCTCATGCAGCAAGCCGGCCTGCGCGTACCCGAGGTACTGGCCTGGGAACAACGTCACGGCTTTCTGTTGCTGAGCGACCTGGGTGCCAAGACCCTGCTGCAAAGCATGGATCTGACCGGGGAGCCACCGCTGGCGCAGTACATGGAGGCAGTAGACATGCTGATCCAGTGGCAACTGGCCTCCAAGCCCGAGGTACTGCCACCCTATGACACAGCCCTGCTGCGCCGCGAGTTGGATCTGTTTCCCCAGTGGTACATCGCCCAGCACCGCCAGGTGACGCTGGATGACAAACAAGCCAAGGTGCTGGAAGAAGCCTTCGGGCGCATCATCGAAAACAACCTGAGCTGGCCCAGCGTCTACGTGCACCGCGACTTCATGCCGCGCAACCTGATGGTGTCGCCCGAGGGCATGGGCCTGCTGGATTTTCAGGATGCGGTCTACGGCCCCATCACCTACGACATTGCCAGCCTGATGCGCGATGCCTTCCTGAGCTGGGACGAATCGTTCTGCCTGGACGTGACGATTCGCTACTGGCAAAAAGCGCGCAAGGCCGGCCTGCCGGTGGGCGACGACTTCGGCGCCTTCTACCAGGGCGTGGAATGGATGGGCCTGCAGCGCCACCTCAAGATTGCCGGCATCTTCGCGCGCCTGACGCTGCGCGACGGCAAGCCGCAGTACCTGGAAGACACACCCCGCTTCATCCACTACATACGCGCTACCTGCAGCCGCTACATGGCGCTCAAGCCGCTGTTGCGCCTGGTGGAGACGATTGAAGGCATTGAGGTGCCGACGGCCTTTGCCTTTGGCCGGTTCTAGGCCCGCGCCGCGTTTCCTGACTGCCTGACCATGCCGCGTTTCTTCTGCCCCGCGCCGCTGCGCACCGGTGACCTGCTGGACCTGCCCGCCGGTGCCGCCCGCCATGTGCAAGTGCTGCGCCTGCAACCGGGTGACAGCATCACCCTGTTCAACCACGGGCCCGGCTGGGACGGCGTGAGTCCCGGTGGCGAGTTCGAAGCCCGTGTCACGCTGATGGGGCGCAGCCAGGTGCAGGTGGAAATCGGCACGCACCAGGCTGTCGAGCGCGAGGCGCAGCGCACCGTGCATCTGGCAGTGGGCATGCCGGCCAATGAGCGTATGGACTGGCTGGTGGAAAAAGCTGCCGAGTTGGGCGTGGCCAGCATCCAGCCCCTGATGACCGAGCGCAGCGTGCTGCGCCTGGCGGCCGAGCGCGCCGTCAAAAAGGTGGAGCATTGGCAAAGTGTGGCGATTGCGGCCTGCGAGCAATGTGGCGGCAATCGCGTGCCCGTGGTGCATGGTGTGAAGACGCTGACGCAATGGCTGGCCAGCCTGAACCGGGACGGGGCCGACGCACCCCAAGCACTGCTGCTCTCCTTGCGGGAAGGCACACAGGCTCTGCGGTCCATCGAGACTGGCGCTGCCGGTGTGCTGTTTCTTTCCGGCCCGGAAGGCGGACTGAGCAGCGGCGAAGAAAATGCTGCGCTAACCGCCGGGTTTCAGCCGGTCACGCTGGGGGCACGCGTACTGCGCTCAGAAACCGCAGCACTCACCGCCCTGGCACGGCTGGCCTAGAAACGCTGGTCCAACCAGCGGCGCAGCGCGGCAAACACCGGGGCGGCATCCCACTCGTTGAAGATTTCGTGGTACAGCGCCTCAAAACATTGACTGCCCACGACATTGGCCGGTGCCAGTTCGGCAAAGCGGCGGCTGCCTGCAGGGTTCACCAGATGGTCATCCCCGGCATACAAGAGCAGCGTGGGCACGGTCCAGCCAGGCGCTGCAGCCAGGGTCGCCGGGCCGGCCTGGGCAATGAAGCGCGCCAAGCGTGCGCTGATGCGGTCATGCACCAGCCGGTCGGCCTGGTAGGCAGCCACCACCTGCGGGTCGTGCGATAAAAAATCAGGGTTCAGTCCGTTACCCACACGCAGGTCAGGCGTCAGCTTGGGTAGCAGGGCGACCATGGCTTTTTGCAGCATGTTCATACCGGCATCCAGCGCGGGCGAAGACAAGACCAGCGCCTGCACCGGCCGCATCTGCAGCGACACCAAGCGCGCCGCCACCAGACCGCCCAGGCTATGACCCAGCACAATCAGTGGCACATCCACTGCCATGCGCCTGCGCGTATCGTCCAGCACTTCGGCCAGATCTTCCAGCAGGCGGTTATCCGTTGGCAGCCCCCCTGGCAGTCCCGCAGATTCGCCGTGGCCATACTGGTCGTAGCCGCGCACCGCGAAACCCCAGGCGTTCAGCTTATTGGCCAGAAGGTCGTAACGACCGGCGTACTCGCCCAAGCCATGCACCAGCAACACGACACCACGCGCCGGCGCACCCGGTGGCAACCACCAGTCCTGCACGGCCAGATGCTGACCATCGTGGGTCACCAGAGCGCTAAGCGTGGAGTCAGACATCACACCGACCGTACTTTTCGGGCGGCCTTCGGCATCAAGGGCACTGGGCCATCACCTGCGCCACCGCCGCCGTGAGCTTCTTGGCATAGGGCACATGCAGAAACTCATTTGGCCCATGGGCATTGCTCTTGGGGCCCAGCACGCCGCACACCATCATCTGTGCCTTGGGGAAACCCTTGGACAGCATGTTCATCAGTGGAATCGTGCCACCCTGGCCGACATAGCCACAGGGCGCGCCGAAGTAGGTGGTCGAGGCATCGTCCAGCGCCTTTTCAAACCAGGGCGCAGTAATGGGCGCGTTCCAGCCGGTGGCCTGGCCGCCCGGCGCAAAGGTGACCTGGGCCTGGTAGGGCGCGTTGTCTTCCAGCAGGGCCTTGAGTTGCTCCACGGCGAGCGCCGCATCCACTAACGGCGGCAGGCGCAGCGAGAGCTTGAAGGCGGTGTAAGGCCGCAGCACATTGCCGGCGTCCTTCATGTCCGGGAAACCGTCCACGCCCACCACGCTGAGCGTGGGCGCCCAGGTGCGGTTGAGCAGGCCCTGCAACGGATCGGTGGTGGTGGGCAGCGCGAAGCGCTGGTCGCCGCCGCAGTCGTAATGCGCCCAGGGAAAGTTCTGGTGCACCGCGTCGCCCAGAATCGCCGCCGTGGCCCGGGCCTGGGCCAACCGCTCGGGGGGCACCTCGCAATGGAAGGCAGCGGGTAGCAGGCGCCCGGTGGCGCTGTCTTCGAGCCGGTCCAGCACCTGGCGCAGGATGCGAAAACTCGACGGCACCAGGCCGCTGGCATCGCCCGAGTGCACGCCCTCAGACAGGATTTGCACCTTGAGCACGCCACCGGCCACGCCGCGCAGGCTGTTGGTCAGCCAGAGCTGGTCATAGTTGCCAGCGCCGGAGTCCAGGCAGATCACCAGTCCCACATCGCCCAGGCGGCTGCCCAGCGCATCGATGTATTGCAGCAGATTGGGCGAGCCGCTTTCCTCGCAGGTCTCGATCAGACCGACGATGCGCGGGTGCTCCACGCTTTGGCTCTTGAGCGCCTGGATGGCGGCAATCGCGGCATAGGCGGCGTAACCGTCATCGGCGCCGCCCCGGCCATAGAGCTTGCCGTCCTGGTACTTGGGCGTCCACGGGCCGAGGTCCGAGCGCCAGCCGGAAAACTCGGGCTGCTTGTCCAGGTGGCCGTACATCAGCACGGTCTGCTGGGCATGGCTGCGCGTGGCCGCCACCTCAAAGAACAACACCGGCGTCTGGCCGGGCAGGCGCACGATGTCCAGCGTCAGGCCGGGCACCTTCTGTGCCTCGATCCAGCTCGCGGTGTTACGCACCACGGTGTCGATAAAACCGTTGGCCGCCCAGTCGGCATCGAACATGGGCGACTTGGCGGGGATGGCGATGTAGTCGGTGAGCTCGGAGACTATTTGCTGGTCCCAGGCGGCGCTGACTTCGCTGAGAACCTGTGGCGCGTTCAGGACGGATGGGGGGATGCGGGCGTTCATGGGGTTTCCTGTCTCAATGGCTGGCAGATGAGAGGGGAATGATGCCACGCAGTGGCCCTTCCCTGCTTAGCGCGCCAGCTTGTACACCGAAGTCCCGGCAAACCAGTTGGGCGCAAAGCGCACGGTGCGGCCCTCTTGCAGGCCAAAGCTATCGAGCACGCGCAGGCCATTGCGCTGCGCCAGGTCAGCCAGGTCGGCGTGGGTGCCGACGCGGATATTCGGTGTGTCGTACCACTGGTAGGGCAGGCGCTTGGTCACCGGCATGCGGCCCTGCAACACGCTCAGGCGGTTGGGCCAATGGGCGAAATTAGGGAAGGCGACGATGCCCACACGGCCCACGCGCGCCGTCTCACGCAGCATCACCTCGGCATTGCGCAAATGCTGCAAGGTGTCGATCTGCAGCACCACGTCAAACGAGGCATCTTCAAATATCGCCAGGCCTTCATCCAGATTGAGCTGGATGACGTTGACGCCGCGCGCGATGCAGGCCAGCACGTTGGCATCGGCCAGCTCGATGCCGTAGCCGGTGCAGCCGCGCTCGCGCTGCAGGTAATCGAGCATGGCGCCGTCGCCGCAGCCCAGGTCGAGCACGCGCGAACCCTTGGGCACCAGCTCGGCAATGGCGCGTTGGATGGTGGCGTCGCTCATTTCAAAAACTCCCGGGCCACGCCATCGAAATAACTGCGCACCACATTCTTGTAGCGCGGGTCGTTGAGCAAAAAGGCGTCGTGGCCGTGCGGCGCGTCGATCTCGGCGTAGCTGACTTGGCGCTGGTTCTGCAGCAAGGCCTTGACAATCTCTCGGCTGCGCTTGGGTGCGAAACGCCAGTCGGTGGTGAAGCTGACGATCAGGAATTTGCAGGTGGCCGCTGCCAGCGCCTGGTTCAGATCGCCGCCAAAGTTGCGCGCCGGGTCAAAGTAATCCAGCGCACGGGTGATCAACAGGTAGGTATTGGCGTCGAAATACTCGGCAAACTTGTCGCCCTGGTAGCGCAGATAGCTCTCGATCTGGAACTCTGCCTCTTGCGTGCTGTACAGGTAGCTGGCCAGTTGCTCCGGCTCGCCGTTTTTGGCAGCTTGGGCGGCAGCACGCAGTTGGCGGCCAAACTTCTCATTCATCACGTCGTCACTCAGATACGTGATGTGGCCAATCATGCGGGCAATGCGCAGACCGCGCTTGGGCACCACGCCATGGTCGTAAAAATGGCCACCATGGAAGTCCGGATCGGTCACGATGGCGCGACGCGCCACTTCGTTAAAGGCAATGTTTTCGGCGTTGAGGTTGGGCGCACTGGCAATCACCAGAGCATGGCCCACACGCTCGGGGTAGCGCAGCGTCCAGCTCAGGGCCTGCATACCGCCCAATGAGCCGCCCATGACCACAGCCAGCTTCTGGATACCCAGCGCGTCCAGCAGGCGCGCTTGCGCATCCACCCAGTCCTCAACAGTAACCACGGGAAAGTCGGTGCCGTAGGCCTTGCCCGTGTCCGGGTTGGTGTGCATGGGGCCGGTGGAGCCGAAGCAGGAGCCCAGGTTGTTGATGCCGATGACAAAGAACTGGTTGGTGTCCAGCGCCTTGCCCGGGCCGATCATGTTGTCCCACCAGCCTTCGGAGTTGGGCTGGCCTTCGTAGACACCCGCCACATGGTGCGAGGCGTTGAGCGCATGGCAGACCAGTACAGCGTTGGACTGGTGGGCGTTGAGCGTGCCGTAGGTCTCGTACGACAGCGCATAGTCACGCAGGACGGCACCGCTTTGCAGCGGCAGCGGCGCATCAAACTTCATGCTTTGCGCGGTGGCAATCATTGGCCTGTCCAAGTTCGTTCCCAAATGTGTTCCCAAGCAAACCCCAAAAGCAAAAAAACCCGGCGTCGCGTTCAACGAGGCCGGGAGTTTGGGTCGGTCCGTCTTTAGCTGTATTTATATAGCGCCCGCAAGCTGGAGCAAATTGGCGCTGCCTTCAGTATATCAAGCAGCCCCTGATGCACCAACAAGTGCCATTGCACCCCGACGCTCTTTTTTGGCGTGCTTTTTGCTTACAAATGGTGCAAAAGTGATTTCACCGACTTTTCTGCACCGCTTCAAAGCATTATTTCCAAGAGGTTGTTTATGGATGCACTACAACAGGGCGCAAATGCCTTGTTTATTTTGTTGGGCGCCGTCATGGTGCTTGCCATGCACGCGGGCTTCGCGTTTCTGGAACTGGGTACGGTTCGCCGCAAGAACCAGGTCAATGCACTGGTCAAGATTCTGGTGGACTTCTCGGTGTCCACCGTGGTCTATTTTGTGGTCGGCTATTCCGTGGCGTATGGCACCGGCTTCTTTGTCGGCGCAGAGGAACTGGCAGCCAAGAATGGCTACGAGTTGGTGAAGTTTTTCTTTTTGCTGACTTTTGCCGCGGCGATTCCCGCCATCATTTCCGGCGGCATTGCCGAGCGCGCCAAGTTCTGGCCGCAACTGATGGCCACGGCGGCCATCGTGGGCGTGATCTATCCGTTCTTTGAGGGCATTGCCTGGAACCAGCACTTTGGCGTGCAGGCCTGGCTGAAAGCCGCTACCGGCGCCGAATTCCACGACTTTGCGGGCAGCGTGGTGGTGCATGCCGTGGGCGGCTGGATTGCCTTGGGCGCGGTCATTTTGCTGGGCGCGCGCCGCAACCGCTACCGCAAGGATGGTGCGATCTCGGCGCATCCGCCCAGCAGCATCCCGTTTCTGGCCCTGGGCGCCTGGATTCTGACGGTGGGCTGGTTTGGCTTTAACGTCATGAGCGCACAGACGCTGGACAAGATTTCCGGCCTGGTGGCGGTGAATTCGCTCATGGCCATGGTGGGGGGCACGCTGGTGGCGTTGCTGTTGGGCAAGAACGATCCGGGCTTTTTGCACAACGGCCCGCTGGCCGGTCTGGTGGCGGTATGCGCGGGCTCGGACCTGATGCACCCGCTGGGTGCCCTGGTGGTGGGCGGCGTGGCGGGTGCCATTTTTGTACTGATGTTCACCCTGACACAAAACAAATGGAAGATTGACGATGTGCTGGGCGTTTGGCCCCTGCATGGTTTGTGTGGCACCTGGGGTGGCGTCGCCGCCGGCATTTTCGGTAGCAAAGCCCTGGGTGGTTTGGGTGGTGTGAGCATGGGCGCGCAACTCGTCGGCACGGGCATGGGCGTGTTGTGGGCTTTGGTCAGCGGCTTTGCCGTTTATGGACTGCTCAAGGTGACAGTGGGCCTGCGCCTGAGTCAGGAGGAAGAATTTGACGGCGCCGACCTCAGCATCCACAAGATCAGCGCCACACCGGAGCGCGAGGCGAACTGGTAGTTGGGCTTCAGGCGCACAAGCCAGATCGGATAGCTGGCACTTAGCGGGCTTGTATTCGCTGTCCCGCTTGTAACGCCGCAGCAAGACGGCCGGCTCCCAGCACCAGGCCAGTCTGCACCGCCAGTGGCAACCACAGTGAAAAATCCAGTCCGGCCGCTGCATCCAGGGCCGGCCCCAGTGCAAGGTCACTGTGCAGGGCCTGCAACAGGATCGCTTCACCGGCCAACGCCTGCCGCAGCCTGGGCTGAAAGCCGGCTCGCCAGACCACCACATCCTGTGGCGTATGGCTGCGTAGCTGCGCACCGACTTCCTCCAAAGGTGGACTGTGCTCCAGATGCGCCAGCAATAGGCTGGCAAGCGGCCAGGTGCTGGAAAAGGCATAGACTCCCGGCGCCAGATGCAGGGTCAGGGCTTGGGGATCTTCGGTGGTCAGCAGCGCAAGGCTTGGGACATTGGCTTCACGGTCCGGCGCCGACGCACAGCGATGCAGCGCCCACTCCACCCGCGCCACATCCGTCAAATAGGGTTCGCCCTGCAGTTGCACACTTTGACCAACAAACTCGGCCAAGCGCTCGCCCCACACGGCAATATCACCGTGAACCGGCGGACAGGTGTGCCAGAACGCCCGCGCCAAATCGGCAAAGCTTGATTCGCCGAGCAACTGGTGCATCACCGGGTAAGCCGCACGCAAAGCACGCTCGGCCAGCATATGGCCATGGGCCTGGTAGGCCTTGAGGCCCCGGTCAGGGTCAGCACCTGTGCCAGTTGCATGGGCTTTGAGCTGGATGACTGCCTCCTGCGGCGGCCAGTCAAACAGCGCAGCCAGCAACGCTTGTTGTTGGGCCGCCAGGGTATTCATGGGCATGGAAAAACGTCCGTGCAATGTGCTGTGCTCACGCCGACAGCGCCAGGGCTTGTCCGGCAAGGATGCGCGCGCGGGCCGCTTCATCGAGCAAGGTGCTGAGTTCCGGAACATCGGTATCCCACTCGATCAGCGTCGGCACTGGGCCGAAGCGGCTGATCGCATATTGATACAAGGTCCAGACCTGCGGGCAGACGCGGCTACCGTGGTCGTCAATCACGATCTCGCCATGCACATCGCTAACACGGCAATGCCCGGCCAGGTGCAGTTCAGCCAAATGGTCCGGCGCAATCTGGTCCAGCCAATCCATGCAGGCAAGCAAGGGGTCTGCACATTGCCCCGCCAATTGCGCATTCAGGGCATTGACGTAGATATTGTTGACATCCACCAGCAGCGCGCACCCTGTGCGCTGCGCCAGGGTATTCAAAAAAACGGGTTCTGCCAGGGTGTGCTCCCTGGGCGACTTCCAATGCACATAGGCTGACAGGTTTTCCACCATGAAACGCCTGTGCAGCCGCTCCTGTACGTGCTGCACATTGGCACACAGCACATTCAGTGCCTCTGCAGTGAAGGGCAGGGGCAGCAAGTCGGACGCATGCACGGGCGCGCCTGCGACCACACCCCGGGAAAAACTCGCATGGTCGCTGATGCGCACAGGGGCCACACGCTCCACCAGCCAGGCCAGCTGATCCATGTGCCATGGGTCCAGCCCCACGGCCGAACCGAGAGACAGGCCTACGCCATGCAGACTAATCGGATAACTGCTGCGGCCGCACTCCAGCACTGCAAGCGCAGCACCGCCGCGCCCAAAAAAGTTCTCGGAATGAACTTCCAGAAAATCCAGTTGGGGACGCTCTTGCAGCAACTGCGCGTAATGCGCCTGGCGCCAGCCTATGCCGATCTCCAGCACCCCGGCATCAAGGCGCCCGGGCGGTCGGGGCGAATCGGGCGGCATGGCGGTATATCAGCGTGGGCGTATCCTTAGCTCTTGAGCTTTTTGGCTTCGTCCGCAGTCAAGCCATTCATGGACTTGCAAGTTCCTGCCGCAACGTATTTCCATTCAGTCTTGTCCATATCGACCTTGGCTTGGCCGGCGCAGGAATGCCCGCCCGTGGTGCTGGCGCAGTCGTTCTGTCCTGCCTTCGCGATGCCGAAGCATTTTTCTTTTTCGGCAGCGGCGGCGGGAGCGGATGCCAGTGCCACTGTCATCAAGGTGGCGGCCGTAGCGGCGATCAGGGCGGCTTGTTTCATGGGTGAGTCCTTTGAATGGGTTGGAGAAGAAAATATAAAGCAAGCACACAAGGGTTTTTTGTCCCGTATTGTGCGACTTCAACCGTTAGTCCATGAAGCACGCGTCTTCTTACACAGACGCACACCTTTCGTTGATTGGTTTCAATTTTCACCGGCACTAAAATGCGCCAACCTGACCAGCACCGTCCCATGCCCAACTTCGAAAATCAAGTTGCCGACCTACGCGGTTACCTGCTGAAATTCGCACGCCTGCAACTACGCAATGAAGCCTGGGCGGAAGATGCTGTCTCGGAGGTCGTCCTGGCAGCCTTAGTCAAGCCGCAGGCCTTCGGCAACCGCTCGCAACTCAAAACCTGGCTGGTTGGAATCCTGAAACACAAGGTGGTTGATGCCTTGCGCCGGCACGGCCGTGAGATCAGCCAGTCAACCATTGCAGATGACGACACCGAAGACCCGCTGGATTACCTGGGTTTCCAGACCGACGGACATTTTGTGGAACCCCCGGCAGACTGGGGAAACCCAGAGCATCAAGCCAGCAGCCGCCAGTTTTTTGAGGTGCTGGAGGCATGCACAAAGCAGTTACCCGCAGCACAGGGACGTTTGTTCCTGATGCGCGAATGGCTGGAACTCAGCAGCGAAGAAATTTGTAAGGAATTGGGACTGACGCCGACCAACTTGTACGTACAACTCCACCGCGCCCGCTTGCGCTTGCGCGAATGCCTTGAGTTGAACTGGTATGGAAAGACACTTCAATCGTGATACCACTCAGAAGAACCTGCAAGGAAGCCGCCGGCCTCATGGTAGCGCGCGAGGACCGCGCTCTGGCTTGGCCGGACCGGCTGGCCTTACGTCTGCATTTGCTGGCATGCAAGGCCTGCCCGCGTTTCGAGCGCCAAATGCTGGCCATGCGAAACAACCTGAAACAATGGCGCAACTACACAGTGTCGGACTGACGCACTCCGTGCATTGCATGCTATTTAAAAAAAATTAGGCATGTTTTAAAAATTGACGCATAATGAAACAGCCTTGTCAGAAATCTGGCGGGGAAGTTTGCGGTGTTTAGTCAGTTTCGCGTCTGCTATAAGTCTTTATTGGTTTGTTGATTGCGGTTTTGGACTCCATCGCGTTTTGAGTTATTTTGAGGAGTCCTTTATGGGCAACAAACTTTACGTTGGCAACCTGCCATATTCTTTCCGTGACGAAGACCTGCAGCAAGCATTCGCTCCCCACGGTACCGTCACAAGCGCCAAAGTCATGATGGAACGTGACACTGGCCGTTCCAAGGGCTTCGGCTTTGTGGAAATGGGCAGCGATGCTGAAGCGCAAGCCGCTATCAGTGGCGTCAATGGCCAACAGTATGGTGGCCGTGGCTTGGTTGTTAACGAAGCCCGTCCGATGGAACCACGTCCTCCCCGCTCCGGTGGCGGCGGCTTCGGTGGTGGTGCTGGCGGCGGTGGCGGCGGTTACGGCGGCGGTGGCGGTGGACGCTCCGGCGGCGGCGGCGGCGGTGGTGGATACGGCGGCGGTGGCGGCGGACGCTCCGGCGGCGGCGGTTACGGCGGTGGCCGTGGCTCCAGCTACTAAGCTGAAATCTGCGTAAAAAAAGGACCTTCGGGTCCTTTTTACATTTTTGGAATCTGTATTGTCAAGTCAGGATGCGTCGGCGCGGCGCTTGCGCGGTCGTCCCGAAAAAACCTTGTCGAACAACCAATTGGGTAACAAGCGCAGCAAGGCGGCCACGCCACCCATTTGCCAGGGGATGACGCGGTAGCTACTTCCCGCGGCAATGGCCTTGTAGGCCTTCGCAGCAAAGCTGTCCGCCGTCATAAGAAACGGCATCGAGTAGCGGTTCTGGCGGGTCAATGGCGTATCGATATATCCAGGACAGATGGTGACAACGGTCACTCCTTTGGAGCGCAATTCACCACGAAGGCTTTCGCAATAGGCAATGACAGCGGCTTTGCTTGCGCTATAGGCACCATGACCCGGAATGCCCCGGATGCCCGCCACACTTCCAATTCCAACCAACGTGCCGGATCCACGCGCACAAAAAGCGTCGATAAACGGATGAAAGGTTGCGGCCAGTCCAATGTTGTTGGTGGCAAAAATTTGCGCCATGACATCCAGATCGGAGCGCACTGCCGTATCCATTCCAATACTGATGCCGGCGTTGGCAATCACCACATCCGGCAGGCCTTGGTTCAGCAAACATTGTCGGGCAGCCGCCACAACGCTTTCCACAGTGGCCACATCCGCGTTGTAGATGCGCACGCGCGCAGGATCGATGCTTTGCTTACGGACCCAGTCTTGTATTGCATCGCTGCGACGGGCCAGAAGCGCCAGATTGAAACCTTCTGAATAGAAGCGCAGCGCCAGCGCCTGACCAATGCCGCTGGAAGCTCCCGTAATAAAGACCAGTTGCGTCATACTTTTCCCGTCAATGGGTGAGGTGAGGTGTTCGGTCAGTGGCCAGGGCCGGGCACTAACGTGCCATGCACGCGGCCATCCAATTGCAGCACTTGCGCCACG
>CANFIH010000006.1 GCA_947446855.1 Burkholderiales bacterium | reverse complement strand
GGATTCCATCAGGGGCCGCACGCGTAAGTGCACAAAGCCCGGATATACGACTGCAATCTTCTCCTGTATGCCGTTACGTTCTGGAAAACTTGCAAATCGGTGGGCGTCCATATACGCCCCAAGGCGAAACGCGGCCCCCGCGGGGGGCAGGGCGCTAAACGCAGTGAGCAACCGTGGGGGCCTTATACCCCCCAGACAATTTCCTTCTCGGCCTTCTGGCAGCGCTTGATCATCTCGATAAAGGGCACGGCGCGCTGGCGCAGCGAGATGCCTTCAAAGCGCGGGGGCGCTTCGCCCCTGTCTTGTGCTTCCTGGATGAGCCGGGCCTTGTGGTCTTCGTCCGCCTGAATCGCCGCCTGCAGTTTTTCAATCGCTTCTGGCATATGCTCGGGCAAGAGAATCCCTTGGGCCTGCGAGGCAGCGTCGGTGCGGCCCAGAATGGTCAGAATCTGGCGGCCGTTGGGCTCCAGCATGATCAGGTCGCCAGCGGCGCGGGATTTGAATTTGTACATGGCACTTTAAGGAAGTTGGGGCAATGGCGAATCTTCACATAGTACGGGAGCACCACCTGGGGCACGCGGCGGCACGCAAAATTGCATACGCCTGGGCCGAGCAGGTGGAGGCCGAATTTGGCATGGCTTGCACCTATGAGGAGGGCAAGACCGATGACGAGGTTCGCTTCACCCGCTCCGGCGTGCATGGCACGCTGCATGTCAGCAAAACCTGCTTTACCTTAGATGCCACTCTGGGTTTCTTGCTCGGCGCCTTCAAAGACAGAATTGAGGCCGAAATCGTGAAGAACCTGGACACCCTGCTGGCATCTAGACCGGCTGCGAAAAAGGCCGCGGCCAAGAGGTAGACCGAGCGATGTGAACCTGGTTTGTCATCCGTCTTGCGGCAGCACTGTGTCCTTGCTTTCTCAGCTGCATTAGCTCAGAGACTCGATCAGGTCCACATACTGTTGCATGGCGTCGTCGGCGTCTGTGCCTTTGAAGCCTGTCCAGGCTTCCCACTTGGCGCGGCCCACCATATCGGAAAAGCCGGGTTTTTTCTCGGCGTTGTCGCCGGCGGTGGCCTGCTTGTACAGACCATAAATTTTGAGCAGGGTGCTGTTGTTTGGGCGTTCGGTCAGTGATTTGGACTGGGCAACGGCGGCTTCGAATTGGGTTTTCAGGTTGGCCATGTTTTTTCTCCGACTGGAAGTTTGCTAAGTTCAGACCCCACGCAAAGGGGGGTGTTTGCCCTGTATCTTACGGCGCTGCGTGCCGTCAAAATCAGGCCAAGTGCCCTCAGGGCAGCGACTATCAGATCCCCAACCCGAGATTGAGTACTGGAGACGCCATGGTTACCCGATTAAAACTACAAAAAACCACAGCCTCTCGCCTTGCCCCGGACCGCCGCCCCGTCACGGACGCCGTGACCCGTGCCATGGGCCTGCGTGGTGAGCGCATGAGCAAGGTGGACACCGCCTGGCTGCGCATGGACTCCGCGCATAACCTGATGATGATTGTGGGGGTGTGGGTCCTCAAGCCGGGGCTGGCCTACGCTGACGTGGCTGCACGCCTGCAGGAGCGCATGACCCGCTACCCGCGCTTCATGCAGTGCGCGGTGGAAGATGCCGCCGGCGCCACGTGGGTGAAAGACGCCGCCTTCGACATGGCCAACCACCTGGTGCGGGAAACGCTGCCCAAAGGCCCCCAAGCTGCGGAGCAACAGGCGCTGCAAAACCGCCTGGCGGACCTCTGCATGCAGCCCCTGGACCGGCAACACCCGCTGTGGCAGTTCCACCTGGTGGAACATTACAAGGGCGGATCGGCGCTGATCTTGCGCATCCACCACTGCATTGCCGACGGCATTGCGCTGATTTCGGTCACCCAGTCGCTGATGGACGGCGGTGCGCCGCCGCCGGTGCGCCCGCGCCGCCTGGAGCGAGAGCACAACGCCGAGGATTGGATTACCCAGGCCTTGCTCAAACCGCTGACCCAATGCGTGGTCAAGGCGTTGGAGATGGCAGGCGAAGGCGCTGCCAAGTCGCTGGATATGCTGATGGAGCCGCAACAGGGGTTGGAAAAAGGCGTAGCCGGCTCGGTCGATGTGGCCAAAATGGCCTACCAGGTGCTGGGTGACCTGGCTGCCCTGGCCCTGATGCCGGACGATTCGCCCACCAGTCTCAAGGGCAAGCCGGACCGGCACAAGCGCGTGGCCTGGTGCGCGCCCCTGCCGCTGGCCGAGGTGAAGGCCATTGGCAAAGCGCTGAATTGTTCGGTCAACGACGTGTTGCTGAGCTGCGTGGCCGGTGCCATCGGCGCATACCTCAAGTCCCGCGGCGAAGATGTTCAGGGCAAGCTGATACGCGCCATGGTGCCGGTCAACCTGCGCCCGCTGGAGCACGCCTACAAGCTGGGCAACCAGTTTGGTCTGGCGCCATTGGTGCTGCCCATTGGTCTGGATAACCCGGTCGAGCGCGTCTACGCGGTGCGCCAGCGCATGGGCGAACTCAAAGGCAGCATGCAGCCGCTGCTGACTTTCGGCCTGCTGGCCGTGGCCGGCCTGCTGGTGAAGCCGGCGCAGGACGCCATGCTGAGCCTGTTCTCCAAAAAGACCACGGCGGTGATGACCAATGTGCCGGGGCCGGCCACCAAACTCACCCTGTGCGGCGCCACCGTCGAAGAGACCTTGTTCTGGGTGCCCCAAAGCGGCTCGGTGGGGCTGGGTGTGTCGATACTGAGCTATGGCGGCGGGGTGCAGTTCGGTGTGGTGTCGGACAGCACGCTGTGCCCGGATCCGCAGCAAATCATCGACCGCTTTGAGCCGGAGTTTGCCAAGCTGTCCGTGCTGGCGCTGATGTTGCCCTGGGGCGAGGGCGGTTAGGACCGCAGCCCGGCCTTGGCCACCGCAATGTCCAAAAACTCCCTGGCATCCACCGCCATCTGTGCGGCTGCCTGCGCATAGAGGGCGGTGGCCTCTTCCTGGCGCGCATCGCCTTCCAGCATCACCAGGGCAATGGCGAATTCGACCAGACCGGCTGGCGACCGGGGTAGCAGTTGCAGGCCCCGTTCAAACATCTGCAGGCTGGTTTCTTTTTTGGCTCCATAGGCCATGCCGCCAATCAATGCACCCACTTTGTCGATGATCTCGGCGTGAAACGCGCCCAGCGCAAAGTGGGCGTCGGCATGCAGCGGCTGCAGCGCAATCGTGGTTTCCAGTGCGGTCTTGATGCGGCTGCCCATGCCTTGTGCCAGCGCCTTGGCCACGCTGATGCCCTGGCTATAACGTCCCAGGGAATAGGCCAGCAGGTAGTGGGCGGCGGGGTTGTCCGGCTCGCGCAGGGTCTGGGCTGCGGCGCGCTCGGAGACCGACTGATACAGCGCCAGACGCTCGCTTTCCTGCGGTTCCAGGCGGCTGGCGTAGGTGCAGGCTGCCTGGTTGGCGACTGTGGTGCCGATAGCCCCAAGCGCCAGCCCGGCGTGGTGGGCCTTTTCAAAGTGGCCGTTGTGCAGCAGGGTCCAGGCTTGCAGCAGGGCGGGTTCGCTGGGTAGGGCTTCCTGGTCCCTGGTATGCAGCCGCTGCCACTGCTGTTGCACGGTCTTGCTGTCAAACCCAAAGGGCTTGGTGGCAGCAAGCGTGGTCCAGCGGGCCATATTGCAACCCTTAGGGCTTGACCGGTGCGCTGTAGGCGCCTGCCAGGCTGAGCAGGTGGGTGCGCTGTCCGGCCTCCAGGTAGGGTCCCAGCAGGTTGAGCACATGGTGGGCCCCGCGCAGCAGGGCGGCCTGGGCGCTTTCGGGCTCCAGCGCCTTGCGCGGATCGCGCACGTATTCAAAACTGAGCCAGTAGGTCAGCACCACCACCATGCTGGTGGCAGTGGGCTCCATTTCGCGCGAGTCCATGCGGATGGCACCGCTGCGGCTCATGCTGTCGAGCATGGCCTTGACGGAGCGGGTTTTGCTTTTCAGTACGGACTGGAAGTGCGTTTCCAGGCGGCGGTTCTTGCTCAGCAGGTCGTTCAGGTCGCGGTACAAAAAGCGGTATTGCCAGATCAACTCAAACAGCGTGTGCATGAAGAACCAGGCGTCTTCCACGTCGCGCACGTTGTCGCTGGCGTTGAGTAATTCGGTGAGCGCGGTCTCGTACTTGTCGAACAAGGCGTTGATCAGCTCGTCCTTGGCCGGATAGTGGTAGTACAGGTTGCCCGGACTGATGCCCATTTCGGCCGAGATCAGCGTGGTCGATACATTGGGCTCGCCAAAGCGGTTGAAGAGCTCCAGCGTCACTTCCAGAATGCGTTCGGCGGTGCGGCGGGGGGCTTTTTTTGCCATAGGAAGATCCCGGTCTTAGTGGCTGGTGGGAGTGGCACGACGCGCGGCAAAGTCTGTGAGGTCGTTCAGACTTTGCTGCAGCCCGGTCATCGAGCGCCCGATGCGGGTAGGCGCACTGTAGGGCGGTGCCAGGCGGCGTTGGGTGTCATCCAGGGCGGCATGGTTCAGGCGGATGCCGTGCCACTGCAGCTTGGCCGACAGGCCGGTGGCCTCCGAGCGCAGCAGTTCGCGGGTTTGCTGGTAAGCGTGCTCCGCCAGATGGCGGCGCTGGGTGTAACTGAAGGTGTTGGCAAGATACAGCTCGGGGTCGCGGTGGTCCGGTTCGATCAGGATGATGTCGGTGTCCGGGTATTGGCTGGCGTAGTTCCGCATGCCCAGCTCCATGCGCGAGTGAATCAGGGAACGGAAGGTCTGGCTCAGCACCGAGGGCAGCCCGCCTTCCACAATGCGCGGAATCTTGCGCTTGGCTGGGCGCAGTCCCGGCTCCATGGCGTCCATGTTGAGGGGGGCGGTGGCATTAAAGGGCACCAGCGGGTTCAGGCAGATCAGCAAGTCCACTCCATCGTCCAGCGCCACCGAGGCGTGCATGGTTTTTTTCAGGGCGCCGTCCACATAGTACTGGCCTTCAATCTCGACCGGCGGGAACAGGCCGGGCAGGGCAGAGCTGGCCTGCACCGCCTGCGAAATGGGAATGTGGTCCCAGCCCGGACGGCCAAAGGGCGTGGGCTCCGAGCTGTCGAGATTGGTGGCAACCAGCGTGAGCTTGGTCTTGAGCTTGCGAAAGTCGTTGCTGCGTCCCGCCGCGCTGAATAACTGCGCCAATTGCGTATGGACCTGCAGGTTGGAAAACGCCCCGGTGGGCAATGCCGGGGCCAGGCTTTCCAAGGCCCGGGTGAGTGACTTGCGCCCGAAGGCGAGGTGCCACGCAGCCGAGGCCAGCAAGCCCGGCAGCAGGCGTCCCCGTTGGGCGAATTCGCCGTAGGCCGGCTCCATCAACCAGGAGGGATCGAAGCTCTCGGTGAGGGATGCATCGTTGCCGATAAACGCGGCATACAAGGCGCGCGGGCTCATGCCATTGGCCAGAGAGGCTGCGATAAAAGCACCGGCCGACACGCCCACGTAATGCTGCAGTCGGGTGAAATCGAGCCCGAGCAAGGACTCCTCCAGCGCGCACATGGCTCCGACTTCGTAGATCGCACCCAAAGGCCCGCCGCCAGCCAGTGCCAGTGCGATTCTGGGTGCTTGTTTTGGGATTTTTTTCATGGGCGTACCGGCAAAGTGTAGAGGGCTTGTGTGAATGGAGGGCTAATTCATGTGCTGCTTTGCAGCATTAAAAAAGGCGCCTGGGCGCCTTGTGTGGTGTGAATGGCGGTGCCCCTTTTCATGGCTGCTTGCTTGCGGCCGCCGGCTTGGCTTTCACCGCAGTTTTTCTCGCGCTCTTGGCCGGGGCTTTTGCCGCTGCTTTCTTGGCCGGTGCAGGGGCTACTGCCGGCTTGACGGCTGCTTTGACGGCGGCCTTTTTTGCTGGCGCTTTGCCAGAAAGCTTCTGCACGGCCAGGTTGAGCTCGTCAATACGTTCGATCAGGGCAGACACGTCCTTGGCCGAAGGCACGCCAAGCTTGTTCAGGGCCTTGGCAACGCGGTCTTCAAAAATGCTTTCCAGTTTGTCCCACTGGCCCGTGGCCTTGCTGGTGATGTCCGTGGCCATGCTGGTCATTTTGCTGGTGGCCTCGGCAATGCGCTCTTCGGCCGCCGATTGGGTTTTGCGTTGCATGCTTACGCCTTCTTTGACCAGGGCTTCGAAGGCCTTGCTGCCTTCAGCCTGTGCGCGGGTGAAGGCGCCCAAACCGGCTTGCCAGATTTGCTGGGCGGAATCTTTGACAGAACTGGAAAGGGGCGCAGCCTCGGATTTCGGGGTTGCCTTTTTCTGAATCTTTGTGACCATGGAATCGCTCCTGAATGAATTGTTTGCACTCTACGCGCTCACGCCACCGAGATATAGGGAGTGCATCCTAGAAGGGCACTCTTGGGGTTAATGCTGAACGGCGTGTTCTGGCGCTTCAGTCAGAATGACCGGCTATAACAAGGAGTACCTATGCAGTATTTTGTGACCGGTGCCACCGGCTTTATTGGCAAGCGGCTCGTCAAGAAGTTGCTGGAGCGCAAGGGTGCCGTCGTGCATTTTTTGATCCGCAGGGAAAGCGCGGGCAAGGTGGACGCATTGCGGGAATTCTGGGGCTTGAAGGACGCCAAAAGCGCAGCCCGCGCCCTGCCGGTTTTTGGGGACCTGACCGGCAAAAAACTGGGGCTTGCAGCCGACACCATCAAAGCCCTGAAGGCGCAGATCGACCACTTCTACCACCTGGCCGCCATTTACGATCTGGATGCTGACGCCGAAAGCCAGATTGCCGTCAACATCGAGGGCACCCGCAATACCGTGGAACTGGCCCGGGCCATAGACGCCGGGCACTTCCACCACGTCTCCAGCATTGCGGCCGCCGGTCTGTATGAGGGCGTGTTCCGCGAAGACATGTTTGAGGAAGCCGAGAACTACGAGCACCCGTACTTCCTGACCAAGCACGAGAGCGAAAAAATCGTGCGCACCGAATGCAAGACCCCCTGGACGGTCTACCGCCCGGCCATGGTGGTGGGAGACAGCAAAAGTGGCGAGATGGACAAGATTGACGGGCCGTATTACTTCTTCAAACTGATCCAGCGCATGCGCCAGATATTGCCGCCCTGGATGCCCACCATCGGCCTGGAAGGCGGGCGCATCAACATCGTGCCGGTGGACTTTGTGGTGGACGCGCTGGACGCCATCAGCCACAAACCCGCTATCGCCAAAAAGTGCTACCACCTGGTGGACCCGGATGGCTACCGCGTGGGCGATGTGCTGGACATCTTCAGCAAGGCCGCGCACGCGCCCAAGATGAATGTGTTCATCAACGCCGCGCTCTTGGGCTTTATCCCGCGCAGCATCAGCAAGGGCCTGATGGCGCTGGCGCCCGTGCGCCGCATCCGCAACGCCGTCATGAAGGACCTGGGCCTGCCGGACGACATGCTGACCTTTGTGAACTACCCCACGCGCTTTGACTGCCGCGACATGCAGGCCGCGCTCAAGGGCAGTGGGATCGTCTGCCCCAAGCTGCCCGACTATGCCTGGCGCCTGTGGGATTATTGGGAGCGCCACCTGGACCCGGCCCTGCACCTGGACCACAGCCTGCGCGGCACGGTGGGCGGCAAAGTGGTGCTAGTGACCGGCGGCTCGTCCGGCATTGGCCTGGCTGCGGCCCACAAGTTTGCCGAGGCCGGCGCCATCACCCTCATCTGCGGCCGTGACCAGGACAAGCTGGACGAGGCCTGTAGAGAAGCCAAAGACCGGGGTTACAACTTTGTTGCCTATGCGGTGGACATTGCCGACATGGCCGATTGCGACCGCTTCACCCAGTTGCTGGAAACCAACCACGGTGGCGTGGACATTTTGATCAACAATGCCGGCCGGTCGATTCGCCGCGCCATCGAGTCCAGCTACGACCGTTTTCACGACTACGAGCGCACCATGCAGCTCAATTACTTCGGGTCCTTGCGCGTCACCATGGGCCTGCTGCCCGGCATGGTGGCCAAAAAGAAGGGCCATGTGGTCAACATCAGCTCGATCGGCGTACTGACCAATGCACCGCGCTTCAGCGCCTATGTGGCCTCCAAGGCCGCGCTGGACGCCTGGACGCGCTGCGCCTCCAGCGAGTTTGCCGACCAGGGCATCTCGTTTACCACCATCAACATGCCGCTGGTGCGCACGCCCATGATTGCACCCACCAACATCTACAAGAACGTGCCCACCCTCTCGCCCGAGGAAGCGGCCGACATGGTGGCCGAGGCTTGCATCTTCAAACCGGTGCGCGTGGCCACCCGGCTGGGTATCGCCGGCGAGGTGCTGCACGCCCTGGTACCCCGCATTGCCCAAATCGCCATGAACACCAGCTTTCGCATGTTCCCGGACTCGTCAGCGGCCAAGGGGGCTAAGCCGGGGGACAAGCCTGCGAAGCAGCAACTGTCGCCGGAGGCGGTGGCGTTGCAGCAGATGATGCGGGGGATACATTTTTAGCAACTTGTGCTGCGCCCGGCAGTGAAGGGCGCATGGGAGCCCTTATATGTTTTCCCCGTGGATAATCGGGCGTAAGACACAAAACATATTGCATGCCCTCCACCCCCAAGATTTATATAGCCGGCCACCGCGGTATGGTGGGCTCGGCCATTGTGCGTACCTTGCTCGCAGGTGGCATTCCGGCCAGCGCGCTCATCACCCGTACCCATGCCGAGCTGGACCTGTGCAACCAGGCGCAGGTACAGGCATTTTTTGCCGCCGAGAAGCCCGATCAGGTCTATTTGGCCGCAGCCAAGGTCGGCGGCATCCTGGCCAACAACAGCTTTCCGGCCGACTTCATCTACGAAAACCTGATGATGCAGGCCAATGTGGTGGACGCTGCCTTTCGCAATGGCGTCAAAAAGCTTCTGATTTTGGGCAGCAGTTGCATCTACCCGCGCCTGGCACCACAGCCCATGAGCGAGGCCGCCTTGCTCACCGGCACCCTGGAACCCACCAATGAGCCCTATGCCATTGCCAAGATCGCCGGCATCAAGCTCTGTGAGAGCTACAACCGCCAATATGGGGCAAGCCTCGGCATTGACTACCGTAGCGTCATGCCCACCAACCTGTATGGCCCGGGTGACAACTACCACCCTGAAAATAGCCATGTGATACCGGCACTGATCCGCCGCTTCCATGAGGCCAAGGCCAATGCCGCCCCCAAGGTCACCATCTGGGGAACAGGTACACCGAAACGCGAGTTTCTGTATGTGGACGACATGGCCGCAGCCAGTGTGCACGTTATGAACCTGGAAAAGGCCATCTACGACCAGCACACTGCGCCTATGCAAAGCCACATCAACGTGGGTTGCGGGCAGGATGTCCGCATTGCCGAAGTGGCGCAGTTGATCGCCCAGGTGACGGGCTTCCAAGGCGCGATTGACTTTGACCCTTCCAAGCCCGACGGCGCACCGCGCAAGCTGATGGACAGCAGCCGCATCAACCACCTGGGTTGGAGCGCCCGCGTTGCACTAACTGTCGGCCTGCAGAAGGCCTATGAAGATTTTGTGAAGAATCACGCATGAGTACATCCGCCGTATCTACTACACCTAAAGTCGCCCTGATCACTGGCATCACAGGGCAGGATGGTTCCTATCTGGCTGAGTTCCTGCTGGAAAAAGGCTACACCGTTCACGGCATCAAGCGCCGGGCGTCCAGCTTCAACACCGAGCGGGTGGACCACATTTACCAGGACCCGCACATCGAAAATGCCCGCTTCAAGCTGCATTACGGTGACCTCAGCGACACCAGCAACTTGGTGCGCATCGTGCAGGAAACCCAGCCCGACGAGATCTATAACCTGGGTGCACAAAGCCACGTCGCGGTGAGTTTCGAGAGCCCGGAATACACCGCCGACGTTGACGGCTTGGGCACGCTGCGGCTGCTGGAAGCCATCCGCATCCTGGGGCTGGAGAAAAAAACCCGCTTCTACCAAGCCTCCACCTCCGAGTTGTATGGCCTGGTGCAGGAAACCCCGCAAAAGGAAACCACCCCCTTTTATCCGCGCAGCCCCTATGCGGCCGCCAAGATGTACGCCTACTGGATCACGGTGAACTACCGCGAGGCCTATGGCATGTATGCCTGCAACGGCATCCTGTTCAACCACGAAAGCCCGCGCCGAGGCGAAACCTTTGTCACCCGCAAGATCACCCGCGGCCTGGCCAACATCAGCCAGGGCCTGGAAGACTGCCTGTACATGGGCAACATCGATGCCCTGCGCGACTGGGGCCACGCCAAAGACTACGTGCGCATGCAATGGATGATGTTGCAGCAGGACCAGGCAGAAGATTTCGTCATTGCCACCGGCAAGCAATACAGCGTGCGCCAGTTTATTGAATGGACTGCCGCCGAACTGGGCATGCCACTCACATGGCAAGGGCAGGGCGTGGACGAGGTGGGATACTGGGGTGACAAGCCCATTGTGAAAATCGACCCGCGCTATTTCCGTCCGGCTGAAGTGGATACGCTATTGGGCGACCCGTCCAAGGCCAAACAGAAACTGGGCTGGGTGCCGGAGATCACAGCGCAAGAAATGTGCAGCGAGATGGTTGCCAACGATTTTGCCAAGGCCAAGCAGCATGCGTTGCTGAAGGCGAATGGGTATAGCGTCAATGTGAGTGTAGAGTAAAAAATGGGTTGACTATTTAATCTGTATTTTTTTGGGGGCTCTGTATAAATCTACGGCTTGTGTGTTTGTGGTAAGTCCATTTCAGGAAATATTTGTTATGAGTTTTGGAAAAGGGTCGTCGCTTCAAGTGGATGTGCGTTAAGTCCAGTCATTTGAAAACTATCTATTTTCTAGGTCAGTTGTTTTTAATTATTCATAACATCGCCTAAGAAAAAAATTGAATTAAATAATTTCTGCTTTGTAATAAGTTAATTTTCCCGAGAAATTATCATGATAAACCCAGTTGTTAATAAACTTGCCGATGTTCAAACTTTAAAAATAGGTAACGGTACTCGTATCTGGCAATATTCTATTGTGCTACCTGGTGCCAGAATAGGAGAGAATTGCAACATTTGCTCGCATTGCCTGATTGAGAATGATGTGGTCGTCGGTGATCGCGTCACAGTTAAGAGTGGCGTGCAGCTATGGGATGGCTTACGGGTTGGAGATGACGTATTTATTGGCCCTAATGCAACCTTCGCAAATGACATTTTTCCGCGTAGTAAAAAAACGCCCGAAAAATTTCTCGTAACGCTTGTGGAAACTGGTGCTTCGATAGGTGCGGGTGCAACCATATTGCCAGGCATTACGATCGGCGAAAATTCCATGGTTGCGGCGGGAGCGGTGGTCACCCGTTCGGTGCCACCCAATGCAATCGTTGTCGGAAACCCGGCCAAAATTGTGGGTTACGTTGATGCAGAAAAAAACAAGGCAGTCGCTGGTGCAAGGGCAACTTCAGCTTTGGGTGCTCAGGCAACACTGGTTTCCGGGGTTACCTTTCACCGGATGCCCCGGATTGCAGATATCCGTGGAAGTCTGACGGTTGGTGAATTTGATCGCAGTATCCCATTCATACCCAATCGTTATTTCATGGTCTTTGACGTACCCAGCAAGGAAACGCGCGGGGAGCATGCTCACCGTGAGTGCCATCAATTTTTGATCTGTGTGAGGGGCAGTTGCGCGGTGGTGGCCGATGACGGCAAGAACCGTCAGGAATTCGTCCTTGAGGGGCCGGATATGGGCATCTATTTGCCACCCATGGTGTGGGGTATCCAATACAAATATTCGGCTGACGCGGTGCTGCTGGTTTATGCATCCCATTATTACGACAACAGCGACTACATCCGCAATTATGCTGACTTTCGAAAATTGGTGGGAGCAGAAGTATGATTCAGTTTCTTGACCTGAAGGCACCTTACCAAGAGTTAAAGACGGAAATTGATGAGGCTATTTCCAGGGTAATACAGTCGGGCTGGTTTATCGGCGGTGCTGAAGTTGACCAGTTTGAGGAAGACTTTGCGGCATATTGTGGCGCCAACCATGCAGTGGGCGTCGCCAATGGCCTCGATGCCTTGCATCTGTCCTTGAGGGCGCTGGGCGTTGGTGCCGGCGACGAAGTTATCGTCCCCAGCAATACCTACATAGCCACATGGCTAGCGGTCAGCCAATGTGGCGCAAAGCCGGTACCTGTGGAGCCGGACGCCCGTACCTACAACATTGATCCGGCGCGCATCGAGGCCGCCATCACGTCGCGGACAAAGGTTATCTTGCCGGTGCATTTGTATGGCCAGCCGGCAAATATGGATCCGATTCTGGAGATTGCAGGCAGAAGTGGCGTCAAGGTATTGGAGGATGCTGCTCAGGCGCATGGTGCACGCTACAAGGGCAAGCGCCTGGGGGCGCATGGCGATGTTGTTGCCTGGAGTTTTTATCCCGGAAAGAACCTGGGCGCCATGGGTGATGGAGGCGCCGTGACCACGAACGACCCACAAATTGCAGACCGTATCCGGGTGCTGCGCAATTACGGATCCCGCGTCAAGTATGTAAACGAGGTGCAGGGTTTCAATAGCCGCCTTGATCCTTTGCAGGCTGCCATATTGCGGGTGAAGCTTGCTTATCTTGATGAGTGGAACCTGCGGCGCCGCGCGGTTGCGGCCCAATACCAAAATGGCTTGTCGAAATGTGGGTTGGGCTTGCCTTATGTACCTGATTGGGCCGAACCAGCCTGGCATTTATACGTGGTCCAACACCCGCAACGTGATGTGCTGATCAGGCAAATGAGCGAAGCAGGCATTGGTACCATGATTCACTATCCGATACCACCTCATCTGCAGCAAGCGTATTCTTCCGAGGGTTATGCGCGAGGTGATTTCCCGCTTGCTGAGGAAATTGCCGGAAAATTTTTGAGCTTGCCTGTTTCTCCTCATTTGCTGTCACATGACGTGGAAACAGTAATTGATAAATTATTAAGAGTCGGGTAATGCGGCGTATATTTGCCAATTTATTACTGAAGCTAATCCAGTCTTTCAGGTGTATTTTTTACCGAATGCTTTCAAATGCATCAACAAAAGGTCAGGTTGAAAAGAATCAGCCGGTTCTGATGTTGGGGCAGGGAATCATTGAGTTTGAAAAAAAGGTAAAACTGGGGTATTTCCCCTCTCCTTTTTTTCTGAATGGATATATGCATATAGAAGCCAGAGGGGCAGCCTCGTCGGTCAAGGTTGGCGAAGGCACGCATATCAATAACAATTTTGTGGCGATTGCAGAGCATGTTTCCATAGTTATCGGAAAAAGATGCCTGTTCGGTACCCATGTTGAAATTTACGATTCTGATTTTCATGGACTCGCTGTGGCCGATCGGAGTGTATCTGATCCGGCACAAGCCAAATCCGTTCTGATCGGGGATGACGTGTTTGTTGGCTCCAATGTCAAAATCATGAAGGGCGTGGAAATTGGCAATGGTTCCGTTATCGCCAATGGCGCTGTCGTGGTCGGGAAAATATCGGCCAATGTGGTGGTGGGTGGCAATCCTGCGAAGGTCTTGCGGGTAATCTAAGAATGCAGGAAAGTATTAAGTCTTATCGCCGCATTCTCAAGAGTGCCACGGTTATCGGCGGCGCATCGGTGGTCAATGTTTTAATCGGATTGGTGCGCACAAAAATTATCGCGGTACTGATCGGACCCGGCGGAATTGCGCTGGTTAGTTTGTATGGTGGTCTGGTTTCCACAGCAGCAACATTTGCCTCAATGGGAATTGGCACCACGGGCACCCGCCAGATTGCAGAAGCCTTTGCTAAGGATGATGCACACGAGTTGCAGGCTGTTCGCCGTGCGATATTCTGGGGCGCATTGTTATTGTCCAGCATGGGAGCAATAGCCGTCTGGTCACTGCGTGAATTGCTGGCGGTAAAAGTGCTTGGCGGCCCCCAGTATGTGGATGCCGTTGGATGGTTGGCATTGGGTGTTGCCCTATCGGTAGCCAGTTCATCGCAAGGGGCCTTGATGCAGGGCATGCGGCGAATTGGCGAGGTGGCCCGTCTGAGCGTTCTGAGTTCCCTGCTTTACACCATAACCGGTGGTGCATTGCTATGGTACTTTGGCCAATCCTGTTTGATTGCCTACGTTCTGATTGGCCCTTTGCTGAGCTTTCTGCTGGGACATTGGTATGTGGCGCGCCTGCCGAAATTGGCGGTAGAGCCAGTTGCAATGCAAAACTTGCTGCTTCAATGGAAGCATTTATTGCGTCTGGGCATTCCGTTCATGGGAGCCGGAATCGTGGGTAGCCTGGTAAGCCTCTGGATACGCGTAAAGGTGGATGTCACACTCGGCTCGGATGCATTGGGCCATTTCCAGGCGGCCTACACCATATCAATGCAATACATTGGATTTGTCCTGACCGCCATGGGAGCGGACTATTATCCAAGGCTGACGGGAGTTATTGAAGACCACCCTGCGGCGTCCCGTTTGGTCAATGAGCAGACCGAAGTGGCGCTCTTGCTCAGCGCGCCGGTATTTATCGCAATGATCGGATTGGCACCCTGGGTCATTCATCTTCTTTATTCGGCAGAATTCACTCCTGCAGTAAGTGTCCTGCGCTGGCAAATATTGGGGGATATACTCAAAGTGGCAAGTTGGCCATTGGGGTTCGTCATATTGGCCACAGGAGCCGGCAACGCCTTCTTCTGGGCAGAATCGCTGGTGGCGGTTTTGATGGGTGTAATTATTGAAGTGTTTTTGTCCGAGTTTGGCTTGAACATGACCGGAATTGCCTTTTTGCTATCTTATGCAGCACTTCTGCCAATGGTTTATTTTTTTGCAAGAAGACGTATTGGCTTTCGTTGGGATCGCAACCTTCTTAATCTGATACTGACCATATTTACACTTTGTCTGTGTACAGCGGAAGTCAGTCTCAGGTTTTGGTGGGGCGATATTCTAACGGTGGTGCTTTCGCTGGCGTTTGCGGCCTACACGCTGTCACGTATTGTGGCAATGGGTAACGTTGGTGGTTTTCCTGGACGGATTCAAATATTTTTTGAACAATGGTTGGATAAATGGAGTTTTCGAAAATGATTCTTGAGAATGCAATCGAATCGTTTTCAAATGATAGGCCACTGGTGACTTTCGCGCTGCTTTCCTACAATCAGGAAAAATACATCCGTGAGTCCCTTGAGGCGGCGTTTTCCCAGACCTATGGAAATATGGAAATTCTGGTTTCGGATGATTGCTCTGCGGATAATACGTTTGAGTTGATATCTGAACTGTGCAAAAACTACACTGGGCCGCATCGTCTTGTAATTAACCGGAACCCCAAGAACCTGGGGCTCGGCGGGCACATAAATACCGTGCTTGGTATGGCGAATGGCGAATTGGTGCTGTTTGCCGCTGGTGATGATGTTTCCGAAGCCAGCCGGGCCGATGAAATCGTAAATTTCTGGTTGCACGGCAACAAGAAGCTGGATTCCATCTGGTCAGATGTTTACATCATTGACGAGAACGGTGTGCTGCTTGGAGGCAAGAGCAGCCCGGCCTCGGGTGAGTCTGCGAGGGCCCAGACGCAAAATATGGTCTTGAGCTTGATGGGCTGCTCGCACGCGACAACGAAGCGGCTGTATGAAAAGTTCGGGGCACTTCGGGCAGATATTGTTTATGAGGATCGCGCAATTGCTTTCCGCGCACTCTGGTCGGGTGGCATCGGACATATCGGTAAACCGTTGGTCAGCTATCGCATTCACCAGGGCAGTATCACTGGACAAGCGGAGGCAAAAAATGACCATGAGTCGGCTGTAAATTTGCTGCGCGGTTATCGAGTTCATTTGCGGCGGGCATATTCTGTGATCCAGGGATACAAGGCAGATGCCGCAAAATTGAATGCAGAATTCAGAACTGAACTTGCTGACACATTGGAAATTATGGAGCGAGCCAATAAAGTCGAAACGTTGCTGTGCTCCGCAGTATTTTCCGATCGACTGAGCGGATTGAGAATGTACATTTTTGGTCGACGTGCATGTGTGAAAAGTGCTGTTGGAAATATTGTAAAGCTCGTCAGCCCCATACTTTGGTTTCGGCTGAAGGTTATACGTTCGCGGAACCTGTCTTCGTAGATGGCTAGTTTGGTAGGTGCCGGCTATTCCCGGAAAAAATTGAATCGAAAGGATTCGCGTTTGTGATTGTCGTACGTTTGTGTGGGGGGCTTGGAAACCAGCTGTTTCAGTATGCTGCTGGGCGCTCGCTTGCAGCCCGGTGGGGCACTGAACTAGTTTTGGATCTGGATTGGTACAGGCGAACGCCGGCTACAGACACTCCGCGTACCTTCGAGCTGGACAAGTTTCATGTTGCTGCCCGTCGGATGACGGAAACGGAAGAGCGTCGCGCCGGATTACACCACGGGCGCCTACTCAGAAGATTGCCCTGGTTTCCGCGTGCTTGGAAGCATGTGAGGGAGCGCGATGCCAATTTTGATCCCGCTATTTTGCGTACGCCCGATAATGCTTACCTGGACGGGTATTGGCAGAGTCCGCTGTATTTTGAAAATACCGCTTTATTGCTGCGAAAGGAGCTGGCAATCCACGCAGCGCCGAGTCCGCAGGATACGCAGGTTCTCAATTCCATGGCCAAGTCGCGCGCTGTTGCGCTGCATGTCCGACGCGGTGATTATCTGACAAACAGGTCCGCCATCCAGGTGCACGGCACCTCCGGAAAGGATTACTACGCCAGTGCCATGCGAAAGATTTCAGAGCAAATTGCCGACCCGCATTATTTTGTATTCTCGGACGATGTGCAGTGGGCACGCGAAAACCTGACTTTCCCGGGCGATGTAAGTTTTGTGGCGCATAACGGCGCTAACGATGCGGTAAACGATCTGCATCTGATGGCCTCCTGCGACCACCAGATTATTGCGAACAGCAGCTTCAGCTGGTGGGCCGCCTGGTTGAACCCCCATTCCGAGAAAATGGTGATTGCGCCCGGACGCTGGTTCGCCGACGGACGGCCCACGCCCGACCTTATCCCTGCTTCGTGGGTCAGGTTATGACCTTGTTCCCACCTGAAAGCGCAGGATAGCGCATTGAAACTTCTATTTTGTTGTGAAAACTATCCGCCCAGCGTGGGCGGCGTGCAGGAGGTTGTGCGCCAGATTGCCGAACGGCTGGCTACCAAGGGGCACCAGGTCACGGTGGCCACCAGTGCACATGCACAGAGACCTGCCGACGCCGTGCGCAACGGCGTGCGCGTGGTTTCGTTTCCGATTGCAGGCAACTGGTCGCGTGGCATGTCCGGCCCAGTGGATGATTACAAACGCTTTGTGCAGGCCGGTGGCTTTGATGCCATTTGCATCAAAGCGGCGCAGCAGTGGACCTTTGATGCTTTGGTGGACTTGCTGCCCGCCATTCGCGCGCGCAAGGTGTTCATACCCTGCGGCTTTTCGGGCCTGTACCAGCGCCTCTACAAGACCTATTTTGCTCACATGCCGCAGTGGCTTGCGCAATGCGATGCCCTGATTTATTACGCCAGCGATTACCGCGACATCCGCATGGCGCAGGCCCATGGTCTTGACACCATCCATGTGTTGCCCAACGGCGCTGACGAGCGCGAGTTTGCCGACACCGCAGTCACCGACTTGCGCGCCCGGATGGGCCTTGTGCCAGGCAGCTACCTGCTTTTGACGGTGGGCTCCATCAGCGGCATCAAAGGCCATTGGGAAGTGGCGCGCGCCTTTGAGCTGGCCAGCTTCGACCGTCCCGCCACCCTCTTGCTCAACGGCAATGTCCCCCGGCGCTCGCGCCTGGGGCGTGCCTGGCAGCGCGTACACGAGCTGGGCCTAGGGAGGCCAACCTTGTCTGGGTTGGTGCGCCGTATCAACAGCCGCCAGGACGGCGCAAAGCGCGTCGTTCTGACCGACCTGTCCCGGGCGGATGTGGTACAGGCGTTCAAGTCCAGCGACTTGTTTGTCTTTGCGTCGCATGTGGAATATTCGCCGCTGGTGCTTTATGAAGCCGCCGCCGCCGGCACCCCCTTCCTGACCACGCCTACCGGCAATGCCGAGGAAATTGTGCGTTGGACCGGTGGCGGCATAGTCTGTCCGGCGCCGGTTGCCGCTAGCGGCTATCTGCGGCCCCGCCCACAGGATCTGGCAAGGAATATGGAGGCCTTGATGGCTGATCCGCAAAAGCGCGCCAACCTAGGGCAGAGCGGGCGCAAGGCCTTTCTGGAAGGCGGATTTTCCTGGGCACATATCGCAGACGCCTATGAGCGGATTCTTCTTGGCAAGCAGCCATCAGATACACAGGAGGCCGCGCATGGCTGAACCGTTGTTAAGCGTTTTATTGCCGTGCTGCAATGGGGCTGCAACGCTGGGCCTGGCCCTGCAATCGGTGCTTTCGCAGACCTTTGGCGACTTTGAGCTGATCTTTCTGAACGATGGCTCCACCGACCAATCGGTTGAAATTGTCCAGTCCTTTAACGATGCGCGCATTCGTGTGCTGGGCGGGGCTGAGCGTTGCGGGCTGCCCATCAGGCTTAACCAGGGCGTGGCCCACGCCAGGGGCAAGTTCATTGCGCGCATGGATGCCGACGACATCTGCTTTCCGCAGCGCTTCGAAAAGCAGCTGGCCTTTCTGCATGCGCATCCCGAGGTTGACCTCCTGGGTTGCCGGGCCGTGGTGTTCCGGGGCGAGGGCGAAACCATCGGCCTGCTTCCGTTTGCCGCCACGCATGAACGCCTGTGCGCCCAACCGTGGCGTAACATACCATTGCCCCATCCCACGTGGATGGGCCGTCGCAACTGGTTCCAGCGGCACAAGTACCGGCTTCCGGAGGTTCGGCGGGCCGAAGACCAGGAACTGCTACTGCGCAGCAGCAAGGACAGTCGCTTCGCCTGCCTGGAGGATATCTTGTTGGCCTATCGACAGGGGCCGTTCCAACTGCAGCGTACCTTGATCGCGCGACGCGCACTGCTGACGGCTCAACTCGGGATGTTTTTTATGAGGCGCGAGTGGAATAATGCCTACCTTGCCTTGGCATCTGGCGTGGCGAAGATGGCCGTGGATTGCCTGTGCGCGTTGCCGGGCCTGCAAAAGCTATTCTTTACACGTATGGGCGCGCCAGTGAGCGAAAGCACCCGGCAGCAGTTGATACGCTGCTTTGCGCAATACGACGCGCACCGATCATGACAAAAAAAATTCTCTATTTCATCTCTGAAGACTGGTTCTTCTGTTCGCACTTCATAGAACGGGCTATCGCTGCGAGCGATGCTGGGTACGAGGTTGTGGTGGTTACACGTGAGAAAGTCCATGGTCAGGTCATACGTAATGCGGGCCTAAAGCTTGTTCCTATCGACTTTGAGCGCCGCAGCATCAATCCGCTGCGTGAACTGTGGCTGCTGCGGTCGCTGTACCTTATTTATGCCCAGGAGCGGCCAGATATCATTCACCACATTGCAGCGAAGCCGATTTTTTACGGCACTGTCGTGGCTAGGCTGCTGGGCATTGCGGCAGTGGTGAATGCGCCGGTTGGCATGGGCTACGCATTTTCATCGTCGGATGCAAAGGCAAGGCTGTTGCGCCCACTTGTCACGATGGCGTATCGCCTGCTGCTCAATCCCAAGGGCAGCCGCGTCATTTTTGAGAACGCGTACGACCTTCATACGTTCGTGAATTCTGGCGTTGCCAGACAAAAAGACACGGTGCTGATCCGCGGTGCTGGCATCAACCTGAATGTGTTTCAACCGCACCCCGAGCCCGTTGGCGTGCCTGTGGTCATGTTGATTGCACGCATGCTGCACGATAAGGGCGTATTGGAGTTTCTAGGCGCAGCAAAGAAGTTGCACGCATCCGGTATAGCCGCCCGCTTTGTGCTGGTGGGCGACCCCGATCCCGGCAACCCGGCATCCATTCCCGCAGAAACCCTGCAATCCTGGAATGGCAAAAGCGGCGTGGAGTGGTGGGGCTGGAAGGCTGACATTGCTGCAGCGCTGCGCCAAGCACACATTGCCTGCCTGCCCTCCTATCGCGAGGGCTTACCCAAGTCGCTGTTGGAAGCTGCGGCTTGCGGGCTGCCCATAGTCACCACGGACACGATTGGATGCCGCGATGTAGTGGAGGACGGCCGAAACGGTTTCTTGGTCCCAGTGAAGGAGGTCACTTCATTGGCAGCCGCCTTGCACAGGCTCATCGTCAACCCGGGTTTGAGACGCACGATGGGACAAAAGGGGCGCGTGCGTGCCGAGACAGAGTTTTCTTCCGAGCGTGTCATTGGCGAGACTCTTGCGGTTTACGCGCAGCTAAAGTCAAACGCTTCATGAAGATATGTGTTACGGGAGCATCCGGCTTTGTAGGTAGTTCACTTTGCCGTTTGCTAGCTGCGAGTGGGCACAGGTTGAAAAGAGTCGTCAGAAAAAGTGCGGGGACTCAGGCAATTGCCATCGGCGATTTGGGTACATTCACCAAATGGTCAGATGTCGTCTCGGGATGTGATGTAGTGGTGCATCTGGCCGCGCGGGTGCATGTCATGAACGACACGGTCGCGGACCCGCTGGCTGAATTCCGAAAGGTCAATGTCGACGCCACACTGGCGCTGGCAGCCGAAGCCGCCCAGGCCGGCGTCAAACGCTTCATATTTATCAGCTCCGTCAAGGTCAACGGCGAGCACACGCGCCCGGGTCATCCCTTCCGCGCCGACGACATCCCTGCGCCGCATGATCCCTACGGCATCTCCAAAATGGAAGCCGAAGCCGGTTTGCGCGCCATCGCTCAGCAAACCGGCATGCAGGTCGTCATCATCCGCCCGCCACTAGTTTACGGTCCGGGCGTGAAGGCCAATTTCGCTTCCATGGTGCAGTGGCTGCAGCGCGGCGTGCCCTTGCCGCTGGGCGCGATTGACAACCGCCGCAGTCTGGTTGCCCTGGACAATCTGGTGGACCTGATCGTTACCTGCATCGACCATCCCGCGGCGGCAAATCAGACGTTTATGGTGAGTGACGGAGAAGACGTGTCTACTACGGATTTGATGCGGCGCATGGCTGCTGCCCTGGGCAGGCCTGCGCGCCTGATACCGGTTCCGCAGCGCATGCTGGAACTGGGCGCGGCCCTGATAGGCAAACAAGAAGTGGCGCGACGGTTGTTTTTCTCGCTGCAGGTCGACATGTCTCATACTTGCCAACTGCTGGGTTGGAAACCACCTGTATCCTTGGATGACGGCTTGCTGCAGGTGGCAAGGCATGTTGAACACCATTAAATGAACTTCAAGCGTCTCTTTGATCTGGTCAGCGCCGTGTTGCTGGCAATCGTGTTGTTGATACCGATTGCGCTGGTGGCAGTTGCCGTGCGGCTGACCTCCAGTGGTCCTGCCCTGTATTGGTCTGATCGCGTGGGCCGCAACAACGCGCTATTCAAGATGCCCAAATTCCGCTCCATGCGCGTGGGCACGCCGGCTGTGGCGACCCATCTACTGGCGGACCCGGCAAGCTATCTAACCCCCATTGGCAGCTTTCTGCGCAAAAGCAGTCTGGATGAGTTGCCCCAGTTGTGGAACATCCTGAAGGGTGACATGAGTTTCGTGGGCCCCAGGCCCGCGCTGTACAACCAGCACGATCTGATCAGCCTGCGCACGGAGCAGGGCGTGCACACCCTGGTGCCCGGTCTTACCGGCTGGGCACAGATCAATGGGCGCGACGAAATCCCCATCCCGCAAAAGGTGGCCTTGGACAGCGAGTACCTTGCAAGACAGTCTTTCGGGTTTGACCTGCGGATACTGCTGCTTACGGCATTCAAGGTGCTCAACCGCGCCAACGTTACGCACTAGGGCCAAACCATGACGCAACGGGTATTAGGCTGGCCGCGCGGAATCAAGCAAGTGACGGTGCTTGCTCTGGACGTGCTGCTGGCCCTGGTGTCCACCTGGCTAGCCTTTGGTCTGCGCTTTGATGTTTGGGGCAGGCCTGTCGATGCCCAATGGTTCGTGTATGTACTGGCACCCGCGCTGGCGTTGCCAATCTTCCTGCGCTTCGGCCTGTACCGTGCCATCTTCCGCTACACCGGCCAAGCGGCTCTCAACGCCACTGCCAAGGCAGTGTTGCTCTATTCCTTTTTGCTGACCGTCATTTTGCTGACGCAGCATTGGCAAGGAGTACCCCGCACCTTGGGCGTGTTGCAGCCACTTATCTTTCTGATATTGGTAGGACTGAGCCGCGCCATGGCCCGCTTCTGGCTTGCCGGCATCCCTTTGCTGGGGTCAGGTCACCATGACGGCAGGCTAATCATCTATGGTGCCGGCACTGCCGGCGTACAAACCGCTTCCGCCTTGCAGGTGTCCGGCCAGTTCAAGCTGGTGGGTTTTGTGGATGACGATGCCACCAAGGTCGGCCGCAGTATCAACGGCATGCCGATCTTTGCCTCGGATGACATCCTGGCGCTGGTGCCGCGCCACAAGATCAGCGATATTCTTTTGGCCATGCCCAGTGCCACGCGCGAGCGGCGCAACAAGATCATCCAGTCGCTGGAAGGTTTGCCGGTGCATGTGCGCTCCCTGCCCAGCATGGCGGACCTCACCAGTGGCAAAGTCACGGTGCAGGACTTTCGCGAGCTCGACATTGAAGACCTGCTGGGCCGCGAGCCGGTGCCGCCGCGTACCGATCTACTGGCCCGCGATCTGGCCGGACAGGTGGTGCTGGTCAGCGGCGCGGGCGGCAGCATTGGCAGCGAGTTGACGCGCCAGATCGTGCGCCAGCGCCCGCGCCAGTTGCTGCTACTGGACCATAACGAATTCGGCCTCTACAGCATCCACCAGGAGTTGCAGGCTCTGTGCGCTGCCGAGGGCCTGGCGGTGGAACTGGTGCCGCTGCTGGCCAGCGTGTCCAACCCCGATCGCCTGCAGGCCGTGTTTGCCGCCTACCGCCCGGCCACCGTCTACCATGCCGCCGCCTACAAGCATGTGCCCATGGTGGAAGACAACCCGGGCGAGGGCGTGCGCAACAACGTGTTTGGCACGCTGCACATGGCGCAGGCGGCCGTCAGCGCCGGCGTGCACCGCTTTGTGTTGATCAGCACCGACAAGGCGGTGCGCCCCACCAACGTGATGGGCGCCACCAAGCGCATGGCCGAGCTGGTGCTGCAGGCTTACGCGCAGGCGCATCCGCAAACGCTGTTTTCGATGGTTCGTTTTGGCAATGTGCTGGGTTCCAGTGGCAGCGTGGTGCCGCTGTTTCGCAAGCAGTTGGCGTCCGGCGGGCCGCTCACCGTGACCGACCCCGAGGTCACGCGCTACTTCATGACCATCCCTGAGGCGGCCCAACTGGTGCTGCAGGCCGGCGCCATGGGGCAGGGCGGCGATGTGTTTGTGCTGGACATGGGCCAGCCCATCAAAATCATGGATCTGGCGCGGCGCATGCTGCACCTCTCAGGCTTGAGCGAGCGCAACGCAGCCAATCCGCACGGCGACATCGAGATTGCCATTACCGGGCTGCGCCCCGGTGAAAAGCTGTATGAGGAGTTGCTGATCGGTGACAACCCCGAGCCTACAGAGCACCCCCGCATCATGAAGGCGCGCGAGCCTTTTCTGCTTTGGGCGCAGCTTCAGCCAGAACTGAATGCACTGTTGGCCGCTGCCCAGCACAACAACGCCGATGCGATCAAGGCCGTATTTCTGCGCCACGTTCAAGGCTATCAACCGAGTTGAGGCCGCAGTGGGCCATGGCACATGCGTTGTGCCACAGCCATCAGGCACAATTTGTTTCAGTTCCAACCAATCCCCATCTGAACATACGACCATGTCTGACCTTCCGCCCATCTCCACATCAATTGCCAACCACGACAAAGCCGACATCCTGGCCCAAGCCTTGCCGTACATCCGCAAGTTCCATGGCAAGACCATGGTCATCAAATACGGCGGCAACGCCATGACCGACCCGGCCCTGCAAAAAGCCTTTGCCGAGGACGTGGTGCTCCTGAAGCTGGTGGGCATCAACCCGGTGGTGGTGCATGGCGGCGGCCCGCAGATTGAGAGTGCCTTGAAGCGCCTGGGCATGAAGGGCAACTTCATCCAGGGCATGCGTGTGACTGATCCGCAAACCATGGAAGTGGTGGAGTGGGTGCTGGGTGGCGAGGTGCAGCAGGACATCGTGGGCCTGATCAACCAGGCCGGTGGCAAGGCCGTGGGCCTGACCGGGCGCGACGGCGCCATGATCCGTGCGCAAAAACTCAAGATGCTGGACAACGCCGACCCGAGCATCGAGCACGATGTCGGCCAGGTGGGCGACATCGTCAGCGTGGACCCCAGTGTGGTGAAAGCCTTGCAGGACGATGCCTTCATCCCCGTCATCAGCCCGATCGGCTTTGGTGAGAACAACGAGAGCTACAACATCAATGCCGACGTCGTTGCCGCCAAGCTGGCCACCGTGCTCCAGGCCGAGAAGCTCATGATGCTGACCAACATCAGCGGCGTGCTCGACAAGGAAGGCAAGTTGCTCACCGATTTGACGGCGCGCCGCATTGACGAGCTGTTTGCCGATGGCACGATATCGGGCGGCATGCTGCCCAAGATTGCCGGTGCGCTGGACGCGGCCAAGAGCGGCGTCAACTCGGTGCACATCATCGACGGCCGCGTGCCCCACGTCTTGCTGCTGGAAATCCTGACCGATCAGGCCTTCGGCACCATGATCCGCTCACACTAGAACTGATGCGACTTCTCCTGGTTGAAGACGATGTGCTGGTAGCCAGTGGCATCAAGCTGGGCCTGTCCAACGCCGGTTACGCGGTGGACTGGGTGGGCAGTGCCGAGCGCGCGCTCGAAGTCACGCAAACCGATGCCTTTGACATTGCCGTCATTGACATCGGTCTGCCCGCCATGGATGGGCTGGAACTGACCCAGGCGCTGCGCGACCAGGGCCACACCATGCCCGCGCTGATCCTGACCGCCCGCGACGCGTTGCAAGACCGGGTGCAGGGGCTGGACAAGGGCGCAGACGATTACATGGTCAAGCCCTATGAGCTGCCCGAACTGCTGGCCCGCCTGCGTGCCCTGTTGCGCCGCTCGCAGGCCGCCACTTCGGCCGTGTTGCGCTTTGGCGCGCTGGAGTTGGACACGGCCTTGCGCCAGGCCGTGATCGTGGCGAAAACGGCGGAAGATGGCAGCGAAGCGCCGCCCGTCACAGTCCGGCAACCGTTGGAACTGGGCCCGCGCGAGTGGACGGTGATGGAATACCTGATGCTGCAAGCACCCAAGCCCGCCAACAAAGACAAGCTGCTGCAAGCGCTTACCGGCTGGGACAAGGAGATCACGCCCAACGCGGTGGAGGTGTACATCTCGCGCCTGCGCGCCAAGCTGGAGCCGCACGGCATTGCGCTGCGTTCGATTCGCGGTTTTGGCTACCGGCTGGAGCGGGTGGGCCCCGATTGAAGCCGCAACTGCCAGCCTCCATGGGCCCGGGCCTGCAACGGCGCCTGTTGCTGTTGCTGCTCGCACCGTTGCTGCTGCTGGCCGTGCTCAACACCTGGTTTGATTTTCAGTTTGCAGACACGGCGGCCATCCAGCAGGACCGCCAGCTGCTGACCTTGGTGGCGCCCCTGGTCGACTCGATTGTGGGCCGCAGAGGCCCTGTCACGGGTGCACTGAATTTCAAAATGACGCCGGCGATTGAAGACTTTTTGTCCACGCGCCCGGGCCTTTCGGCCTATGCGGTGCTCACCACCGAGGGCAAGGTGCTGATCGGCGACGCCTGGCTGGGCGACTACCCGCCAGCGACCTATGAGCCCGAGTTTTCCAGCCAGGAGTACCGATACGTGGTGTATCGCATCGTTAGCCAACGCGTTCTCAGCGCTGCGGGTGAGCTCACGGTGCGCCTGGCAGATGGCTCTGACGGTCGTATGCAGTGGTTTCGCCGTCTGTGGTTCCGGGTGGCATTGCCTAACCTGATGTTGGTCGTGGGCGCTGCCTTTGCCGTCAACTGGGCCGTGCGCCGGGGCCTGCGCCCCCTGCTGGAACTCAAGGATGCGGTCGAGGGCCGCTCCCCGCGTGACCTCACGCCGCTGGATGCTGCCGGTTCGCCGGACGAGGTGCGGCCCCTGGTGCTGTCGCTGAACCGCTTGTTCGAGCTGGTCAACGCCCAGGCCGAAAGCCAGCGCCGCTTCGTGGCGGATGCGGCACACCAGTTGCGCACCCCGCTGGCCGGCCTGCAGGCGCAGGTGGAAGCCTGGGCCTTGCCCGCAGCCGACAGCATCACCCTGCGCGCCGACCAGTTGCAAAAGCTGCGCGACGCCACCCGCAGAACCTCGCAACTGGCCAACCAGTTGCTGGCTCTCTCCAGAGCCGATGCGCGCAGCAGCAGCACCGAGCCACGCCAGGCGGTCGACCTCAAACCTTTGTGTGAAGAGGTGCTGGAAGACTTTCTGGATGCCGCTGCCGCCAAGCACATCGACCTCGGGCTGGAGGCCAGCGACGTCCGGGTCAATGGCTACGCCTGGCTGCTGCGCGAGTTGTTGGTAAACCTGGTGGACAACGCCGTGCGCTACACCCCGGCAGGCGGGCGCGTCACGCTGCGTTGCGGCTCCTGTTCGGCCAACGGGGAGGAGGGCGACAGGGCGTTTTTGGCGGTCGAGGACAATGGCCCCGGCGTACCGCCTGCAGAGCGTGCGCGCCTGCTGGAGCGCTTTTACCGGCTGCCCGGCACACCGGGGGTCGGTAATGGCCTGGGCCTGGCAATTGCCGATGAAATTGCGCGCGTGCACCGCAGTCCCTTGCAAATTCTGGGGGGTGCCCAAGGCCGGGGTTTGTGCTTTCGGTTGCTGCTGGAGCCTGTGCGAGAATGAATCAACACATGCCGCAGTCCACCATGCCTGACGCCCCTACATCGCCATTTGAAGACGCGCAGCAGGACACGCTTCCCGTGACCCTGCTGCACTCTGTGGCTGTGCGCAAGCGTCCCAAGCCGGGCGAGCGGCGCGTTCAGATCCTGCAAACCCTGGCCGCCATGCTGGAGCAGCCGGCCGGCGAGCGCGTCACCACGGCGGCCTTGGCCGGGCGGCTGCAGGTGAGTGAGGCGGCGCTCTACCGGCATTTCGCCAGCAAGGCGCAGATGTTCGAAGGGCTGATCGATTTCATCGAACAATCGGTGTTCACCCTGGCTAACCAGATCGTGGAGCGTGAACAAAGCCAGGATGCGACAACCGGTGCACGCCAAAGCGCCCGCATCATCGCCATGCTGGTGCAGTTTGCCGAGAAGAATCCGGGTATGGCACGCGTCATGGTGGGCGATGCCCTGGTGTTTGAAAACGAGCGCCTGCAGCAGCGCATGAACCAGTTCTTTGACAAGATCGAAGCCACCCTCAAGCAGTGTCTGCGCGCGGGTGCGTCGCCCGCATCCCTCACGCCCACCGTGGATGCCCAGGTATGTGCCTCGGTGTTGACCGCCTATGCGGTCGGGCGGCTACAGCGTTTTGTGCGCTCGGGCTTCAAGCGCCTGCCTTCAGAACACCTGGACGCCAGCTTGGCCAGCATGCTCGGGTAAACCCGCGACCTAAATAGAAAACCTGATCTAGAACCCGCAGCAGCCTGTGGGCTCATGCTTGGATACTGCAAAATAGCACGATCGTTCTATTTTTTGCCGGCACCATCCTGCCGGCTCAGCATCCGCACCATGGCATCTTCTACCGGCACCGCACCCCGCGCCTTGCAAAAAGGCCAGCAGACCAAGGCTGCGATCATTGAAGCCGCGCTTGGCCTGGCCACCCAGATCGGCCTGGAGGGCTTGAGCATTGGCGCCATTGCCGAGGTCACGCAGATGAGCAAGTCTGGCGTGTTCGCCCATTTCGGCTCGCGCGAGGAGCTGCAGATCTCCGTCATCCGCGAATATTTCAGCCGCTTCGAACAAGAGATTTTTTACCCCTCGCTGCATGCCGCGCGGGGGCTGCCCCGGGTGCAGGCCCTGTTTGGCAACTGGATGAAACGCGTGGCCGTCGAAATCCGGTCCGGCTGCATTTTTATCAGTGGCGCCGTGGAGTTTGATGACCGGCCCGGCCCGGTGCGCGACGCCCTGGCCAGCTCGGTACAGACCTGGCTGCAGGCCCTGTACCGCGCCGTGGAGCAGGCGCAGCAATGTGGCCATCTTCGCGCCGATGTCGACCCGCATCAGTTGGGTTTTGAAATCCACGGCCTGATCCTGGCCTTGCACTACGAGGCCCGCTTTCTCAAGAACCCCGGCTCGCTGGAGCGCGCCAACCTCGCCTTTGCCAACATCCTGGCGCGCAATAGCGCAACAGGCTTCCCATCCGTCTAGTTTTTTCAGGAGCCCACCATGCCCACTTACACACCACCCCTGCGCGACATGCAGTTTGTGATGCACGAGCTGCTCCACGTGATGGACGACTTGCAACACATCCCCAAGCACGCCGAGCTCGACGCCGACACGGTGAACGCCGTGCTGGAGGAGGGCGGCAAGTTTGCTGCCGAGGTGATCTTTCCGCTCAACGTCAGCGGCGATGCCGAGGGCTGCCGCCTGGACCAGACCAGCCACGCCGTCACCACCCCCAAAGGCTTCAAGGAAGCCTATCGCCAGTACATCGACGGCGGCTGGGCCGCACTCGCCTGCGATGCCAATTTCGGCGGCCAGGACCTGCCGCTGGTGGTGAACCAGTTGTTCTACGAAATGATGAACAGTGCCAACCAGGCCTGGACCATGTACCCCGGCCTCACGCACGGCGCCTACGCCGCCCTGCGCGAGCACGGCACCGAGGCACAAAAGCAGACCTATCTGCACAAGATGACCAGCGGTGAATGGACCGGCTCCATGTGCCTGACCGAACCGCATTGCGGCACCGACCTGGGCCTGATGCGCACCAAGGCCGAGCCGCAGCCGGACGGCACCTACAAGATCACCGGCAACAAGATTTTCATCAGCGCCGGGGAGCACGACCTGGCCGACAACATCGTGCACCTGGTGCTGGCGCGCATGACCGACGCGCCCCCCGGCATCAAGGGCGTGAGCCTGTTCATCGTGCCCAAGTTCCACGTCAACGCGGATGGCTCGCTGGGCGAGCGCAACGGCATCTTCTGCGGCGGCCTGGAGCACAAGATGGGCATCAACGGCAGCGCCACCTGCCAGATGGTGCTGGATGGCGCCGTGGGCACGCTGGTGGGCCAGCCCAACAAGGGCATGCAGGGCATGTTCGTGATGATGAACGCAGCGCGCCTGGGTGTAGGCAACCAGTCGCTGGGCCTGACCGAGGTGGCCTACCAGAACGCGCTGGTCTATGCCAGGGACCGCATCCAGATGCGTGCGCTCTCCGGCCCCAAGGCCAAGGACCTGCCTGCCGACCCCATCCTCGTGCACCCCGATGTGCGCAAGATGCTGCTCACGGCCAAGGCCTATGCCGAAGGGGGCCGCGCACTCTTGACTTACTGCTCGATGCTGCTGGAGAAAGAGCATTTCCACCCGGAGGAGAAGGTGCGCAAGGACAGCGCCGAGATGCTGGCCCTGCTCACCCCCATCGTCAAAGGCTTTATCACCGACAACGGCTGGACCGCCACTTCGGGCTGCCTGCAGGTGTTTGGTGGCCATGGCTACATCAAGCAAAGCGGCATGGAACAGTTTGTGCGCGACTCCCGCATCAACCTGATTTACGAAGGCACCAACACCATCCAGGCACTGGACCTGCTGGGCCGCAAGGTGCTGTCCAACAACGGCGCCACGCTGAAAAAATTCGGCAAGCTGATCGGCCAGCTGGTGGCAGAAGAGGGCGTCAACGAGAAGATGGCCGAGTTCATCACACCCATCGCCATCCTGGGCGAGCAGATGACCAAGTTCACCACCGAGCTCGGTTTCAAGGCCTTCCAGAACCCGGATGAAGTGGGCGCTGCGGCCGTGGATTATTTGCGGGTGGCCGGCCATATGGTGTTCGGCTACTTCTGGGCGCGTATGGCACAGGTCGCCTTGCGGGAGATTGCAGCGGGTAACGCGGATACGTTCTATGTGGCCAAGCTGCAGACTGCGCGCTTCTACTTTGCCAAGCTGTTCCCCGAAACGGCCACCGCCATGCGCACCGCACGCACCGGCGCCCGCGCGCTGATGGATACCGATGCGGTGTTTGCCTGAACTTTCAACCCTGCTTTCATAACAACGAGGAGATCGACATGATGCGTGCCGTAGCAGCCCTGACCCTGGCCCTGTCTTCCGTCTGCGCCATGGCGCAGATGACGCCGGTGGGTTTGTGGAAGACGATTGATGACGATGGCAAGACCGAAAAATCCCTGGTGCGTATTTCTGAGAGCGGTGGCGTGCTGACCGGCACTATCGAGAAGATCTTCGATCCCGCCAAGCAGGACAACAAGTGCGACAAGTGCAGCGACGACCGCAAGGACAAGCCGGTGCTGGGCATGGCCATCATCCGCAACGTGCGCCAGGACGCGGACGACAAAGGTCTGTGGGGTGGCGGTGAAATTCTCGATCCGGCCAAGGGCAGTACCTACAAGACCCGCCTCAAACCCGTGGATGGCGGCAAGAGCATGGAGATGCGGGGTTATATCGGCTTCATCTACCGCACCCAGGTCTGGCATCGCGTGGAGTGATTCCAAAAAGATCAGCAAGTAAGCATTAAGTGAAGGAGTAGTGTGTGAGAAATGTTCGCAAAGTCGCCGTGCTGGGCGCCGGTGTCATGGGGGCGCAGATCGCCGCGCACCTCGTCAACGTCAAGGTGCTGGTGGTTTTATTCGACCTTCCCGCCAAAGAAGGCCCCAAAAATGGCATCGTCACCCGTGCGGTAGAAGCGTTGAAGAAGCAGAAGCCTGCGCCGCTGGGTGTTGCCGAAGACGCAGTGCTGATCCAGCAGGCGAATTACGAAGAGCACATGGACCTGCTGCTGGGCTGCGACCTGATCATCGAGGCGATTGCCGAGCGCATGGACTGGAAGCTCGATCTCTACAAAAAAATCGCGCCCTTCATCGCCCCCCACGCCATCGTGGCCAGCAACACCTCCGGCCTGTCCATCACGAAGTTGAGCGAAGCGCTGCCCGAAGAAATCAAGCCGCGCTTTTGTGGCATCCACTTCTTCAACCCGCCGCGCTACATGGCGCTGGTGGAACTGATCAACACGCCTACCACGCAACCGGATGTGCTGGACGACCTGGAAGCCTTTGTCACCCGCAACCTGGGCAAGGGCGTGGTACGGGCCAAGGATTCCCCCAACTTCATCGCCAACCGCGTCGGTGTCGCCGGCATGCTGGCCACCATGCAAGAGGTGCAGAACTTCGGCCTGACCTTTGATGTGGTCGACGACCTGACCGGCAAGAAGCTGGGCCGCGCCAGCTCCGGCACCTTCCGCACCGCCGACGTCGTGGGCCTGGACACCATGGGCCATGTGATCAAGACGCTGCAGGACACGCTGAGCGGCGACGCTACCGCAGGGGCTGGCACGTTCGATCCGTTCTACGCCAGCTTCGCCACCCCCGAGGTGCTGAAAGCCCTGCTGGAGCTGGGCAACCTGGGCCAGAAGTCCAAGGCCGGTTTCTTCAAGAAGGTGGGCCGCGACGTCTTGCGCTTTGATTTGGCCACCAAAGACTATGTGCCCGGAGGCGAGAAGGCCGACGAGGTCTATGCCCGCATGCTGAAAAAGCCGGCGGCCGAACGCCTCAAGCTGCTCCGCAATGCCGAAGGCGCACAGGGCCGCTTCCTGTGGGCGATTCTGCGCAACAGCTTCCACTACGCCGCCATCCATCTGGCTTCGATTGCTGACAACGCCCGTGATGTGGACCTGTGCATGCGCTGGGGCTTTGGTATGCAGCAGGGCCCGTTTGAGCTGTGGCAGGAGGCCGGCTGGCTGGAGGTGGCGCAGATGGTGCAGGAAGACATTGACGCGGGCAAGGCGCTCTGCAACGCACCGTTGCCGGACTGGGTGTTCAAGGGGCCCGTCGCCCAGGCTGGTGGTGTGCACACCCCGCAAGGCTCCTGGAATCCAACGACGAATCAGTTTGTGCCGGTGCGCCATCTGCCCGTGTATGCGCGCCAGCATTTCCCGGAAAGCGTGCTGGGCGCGAAGGCCGCCAACGCCAAGACAGCCGGCAGCACCGTGCATGAGGATGAACACATTCGCCTGTGGACGCTGGGCCAGCCCGGCAGTCTGGACGCCGATGTGCTGATCGCCAGCATCAAGACCAAGATGCACGCCATCGGCCCGGGTGTGGTCGAGGGCCTGTTGCAGGCCCAAGTTCTGGCCGAGCAGAGTTACCAGGGTTTGGTGATCTGGTCGCCCGACGACATGTTCTCCGCCGGTGCCGATCTGCAGGCCATGCTGCCCGCCTTCATGCTGGGCGGCGTCAAGGCGATTGAGGGTGCCGAGGCCGAGATGCAGGAGATGATGCTCAAGCTGCGCTATTCCAATGTGCCGGTAGTGTCTGCCGTGCGCGGTCTGGCGCTCGGTGGTGGTTGCGAACTGGCCGTGTATTCCAGCAAACGCGTGGTCGCCATGGAAAGCTATATCGGTCTGGTCGAAGTCGGCGTCGGCCTGGTGCCCGGCGCCGGTGGCCTCACCTACATCGCCCGCCGTGCGGCCGAGAACGCCACCCTGTCTACGGGCAAGGACCTGCTGCCCTTCCTCACCGAAGGCTTTACCGCTGCCGCCATGGCCAAGGTGGGCACCAGTGCGCTGGAGTCGCGCAAGCTGGGCTATTTGCTGGACAACGATGTGGTCGTGCCGCACAAGGACGAGTTGTTGTTTGTCGCCCTCAATGAGGCCCGCGCCCTGAGTGCATCCGGCTACCGCGCACCGCATCGCCGCCCATTCCAGGTGGCTGGGCGCAGCGGCATCGCCACCATCAAGGGTTCGCTGGTGAATATGCGCGACGGCGGCTTTATCAGTGCCCATGACTTCCACATCGCCTCGCTGATTGCCGAGGTGGTGTGTGGCGGCGATGTGGATGCCGGCACGCTGGTGAACGAAGAGTATTTGATGACGCTGGAGCGCCGGGCCTTTGGGTCGCTGCTCAACAACCCCAAAACGCAAGAGCGGATCATGGGAATGATGTCGACCGGCAAGCCGGTTCGCAACTAACAAGGCGGCTGCGAACAAGCACCTATGTGATCGAAAAGGAACACCATGAAACAAGTACAAGACGCCTACATCGTTGCCGCCACACGCACGCCCATTGGCCGCTCGCACCGCGGCTACTTCCGCAACACCCGCCCGGACGATCTGCTGGTCAAGGTTCTGCACGCTGCGCTGGCCCAGGTGCCCACGCTGGACCCGCACAGCATTGAAGACCTGATCTGCGGCTGTGCCATGCCCGAGGGATCGCAGGGCCTGAACATTGCGCGCGTCGGTGCCGTGCTGGCCGGCTTGCCCACCAGCGTGGGCGGCATCACCGTGAATCGCTTTTGCGCCTCCGGCCTGTCGGCCATCCAGATGGCGGCGGACCGCATCCGCGTCGGCGAGGCCGATGTGATGATCGCCGCCGGTGTCGAGAGCATGAGCATGGTGCCCATGACCGGCAACGCGCCCAGCTTCTCGCCGCTGATGTTTGCCAACGACGACAACATCGGCATCGCCTACGGCATGGGCCTGACCGCCGAAAAGGTGGCCAACCAGTGGAAGGTGACGCGCGACATGCAGGACGCCTTTGCCGTGGCCTCGCACGCCAAGGCGCTGGCCGCACAGGCGCGTGGCGACTTCAGCGCCGAGATCACACCGGTCGAGGTGGTGGACCGCACGGCCAACCTGGAGACCGGTGAGGTGATCGAGAAGCGCCGCACCGTCAGTCTGGATGAAGGCGCGCGCGCTGACACCACGCTGGAAGGTTTGGCCAAGCTCAAGACCGTGTTTGCCGCCCGTGGCTCGGTCACGGCGGGCAACAGCTCGCAGACCTCGGATGGTGCCGGTGCGCTGATCCTGGCCAGTGAAAAGGCTGTGAAGCAATACGGCCTGACACCGCTGGCGCGCTTTGTGAGCTTTGCCGCCAAGGGTGTGCCGCCGCACATCATGGGCATAGGCCCGATCGAGGCCATTCCCGCCGCCCTGCGTTACGCCGGGCTCCAGCAGGACGACATCGACTGGTTCGAGCTGAACGAAGCCTTTGCCGCGCAGTCCCTGGCTGTCATCAACACCCTGGGCCTGAACACCGACAGGGTCAACCCCCTGGGCGGCGCGATTGCGCTGGGCCATCCGCTGGGCGCCACCGGTGCCATGCGCGCGGCCACCGCCATCCATGCCCTGCACCGCCAGCAACTGCGCTACGCCATGGTCACCATGTGCGTGGGCATGGGGCAGGGCGCGGCGGGTATTTTTGAGCGCGTCTAACCCCCTGCGGACCATGCAACGGATCGTCTGTTACAAACAGCGATCCCATTCACGCTTATTTCCGGAACAAGCCCATGCAAGACATACTGATTGACAGCACCGACGGCGTCATGACCATCACCATCAACCGGGTGGAGAAGAAAAACTCCTTCACCAGTGCCATGTACACCGCCTGTGCCGATGCGCTGGACCAGGCCGGTGCCGATGCCGCCGTGCGCGTGGTGGTCATTCAGGGTGGCTTGGCCGTGTTCAGCGCCGGCAATGACATTGCCGATTTCCTGAATACGCCCACGCCCGGCCTGAGCGCACCGGTGCTGCGCTTTTTGCGCGCCCTGGCAACCTTTCCCAAGCCGCTGATTGCGGCCGTCTGCGGCCCGGCCGTGGGCATTGGCACCACCATGCTGTTCCATTGCGATCTGGTCTATGCCGGTGACAACGCGGCCTTCGTCATGCCCTTTGTGAACCTGGGTGTGTGCCCCGAGGCGGCGTCCAGCCTGCTGGCGGCGCAGATGATGGGTTACCACCGCGCCGCCGAAGCGCTGTTGCTGGGCGAGCCGTTTATGGCCGAGGCGGCGCTGGAAGTGGGTCTGGTGAACCGCATCGTGCCGCCCACCGAGGCCAACGGACTGGCCCAGGCGCAGGCGCGCAAGCTGGCGGCCAAGCCCTTGAGTTCGCTGATCGAAACCAAGCGCCTGATGAAAAAAGCCAACCTTCCGCAGGTACTGGCCGTGATTGACGAAGAGGCGCAAAGCTTTGGCCGCATGATGGGTGAGCCTGCTGCACGTGAGGCCTTCGGCGCCTTTATGGAAAAGCGCAAGCCGGACTTCTCCAAACTGTGAGGCTGGCGGGCTGCATGGCCATGCGGCAGTCGTGCATTCGGCCTGGCTGCAAGCGCGCGTTCAGGCTTATGGATGTGCGTCTACCTACAATCAGGCGATGGAAGCCCTTTTATTTTCTACTGGCGTAGTCGCCCTGGCCGAGATTGGCGACAAGACGCAACTGCTCGCCTTCATTCTTGCTGCACGGTTCAAGAAGCCCCTGCCCATCATTGCCGGCATTTTTTGCGCCACTGTGGTGAACCACGGCCTGGCTGGCGCGCTGGGGGCCTGGATTACCTCCATGGTCACGCCCGACATCCTGCGCTGGGTGCTGGGCCTGTCCTTTCTGGGTATGGCGGCCTGGACGCTGATTCCGGACAAGATCGAGGAAGAGGAAACGCAAATCGCCAAGCAACTTGGCGTCTTCGGCGCGACCCTGGTGACTTTCTTTCTGGCCGAGATGGGTGACAAGACGCAGTTCGCGACCATTGCGCTGGCTGCCAAGTACAGCGATCCGGTGCTGGTGGTGGTGGGAACCACGCTGGGCATGCTGATTGCCGATGTGCCTGCGGTGTTTGTGGGCGACCGCTTTGCTGCCAAGATTCCCTTGAAGCTGGTGCACGGGATTGCTGCGGCCATGTTCGCCGTGATGGGTGTGTTGGCGCTGTTGAACGTGGGCAATTTGCTCTGAACTTTTTGCCTGCTTTGCGTCCCGGCAGAGGGGCTGAGGCCAATGCCCTCATAGCGGGGTACCGCAAATCGGGCCTTGGCCTCAGCCCCTCTGCCGCGGTGCTGATTGGTTGGCGGTCAATCGTTTAAACCGGCTTTGCCCCGGTTGGCCTTGATTCCGGAGCGCTGGCTTTTGCCCTCCAGTCTTCTCACTTTGGATGCTTTGGTGGGCTTGGTGGCGCGGCGCACGCGCGGGGGCTTGGCGACGCTGTTGACCAGTTCGTTCAGCCTCTCAAACGCGTCCAGGCGGTTCATTTCCTGGGTGCGGTGCTGCTGGGCTTTGAGGATCACGACACCGTCTTGCGTGATACGGCTGTCGTGCAGGCATAGCAGGCGCACTTTCACATCATCGGGCAGGCTGGACGCGTGGATGTCAAAGCGCAAATGGATGGCGCTGGAGACTTTGTTGACGTTCTGTCCACCGGCGCCCTGTGCGCGGATGGCAGTAACTGTCACTTCCGACTCAGGAATGGCGATGGGCGCTGTCATACTGCGGGTATTAGACTGCAGATGCGTTATTTGATGCACCAGCAGTCCTTCCATCAACCACTACGAGGGTCAGCACCATGGCAAAAGGTCAACAAAAAACCAACAAGGAAGCTAAGAAACCAAAGAAGGACACTTCGCCTCCCAAGCCCGCCTCCTCCGGCACCAACGAGCCGGTGCGCCCCACGGTAACCACCTATGTGGCACCACGCGGCAAGTTGAAGGATAAGTAAGCCATGCGGTAGCCCTTGTCAGGGGATTGGATGGCAGGTCTGTGACAATGCACCATGCCTAAAACAGTTGCCGTTGAATTCGAGCCGGAGTTCGTCTCCGCCATTACCCGCATCTTTGAAGAGAGCATTGTTTTTAACCGGACACTGGGGCTCAAGATCACCTCGGTCACGCCGCAGGGCATAAAGGGCAGCATCGCCATGCGCCCTGAATTGGTAGGGCACCCCAGCTACAACCGCATCCACGGCGGCGTCATCAGCGCCGGGCTGGATGCCATGGGCGGTATTGCGGTGCTGGCGGCGATTGGCGCACGCCATATGGACGAGCCCATCGAAGCCCGTCTGCACCGTTTTGCCAAGCTGGGCACCATCGATTTGCGCATTGACTACCTGCGCCCAGGCATTGGCGAGCACTTTGAGCTGCGTGCCGAAGTGCTGCGCCTGGGTTCGCGCGTGGCCTCCACGCGCATGGAGTTCCTGGGGGCCGACGGCAAGCTGCTGTCCACCGGCTCCGGTGCCTACATCATCTCTTGACATTGCCGGACCATAATCAGCCCATGAGCAAATTTGAACCTGGCAGCATTGCGCGCTTCGTGCTGCGTGTGGAATTTATTCCCTATGTGATCTTTACGGTGATTGGCACGGCCGTCTTGTACGTCTTGGGCGGCATCGGTGCCAGCGCCTTGCATAACGGCAGCCTGATTCCGCCGCCCACCAAGCTAGAGCGTTATGACTGCACGGCGCCGTTTGGCAGTTTTTCGGTTCTGTACCTGCACGGCACTGACCGCGTAAAAATCAAATCGATGAACGGGGCGCTGGATGGAACGGTGCAGCAGAATCGCTTCGATTGGCAGGGTTTTGCCAACGACCGTGCCATGCTCGGTTTTGCGCCACCGAGCGAAATATTGTTTGAAGACGCCAGGACCCTGCGCATTGCCGGCCCCGACTTCAAAGAGGTGATCTGTGCCAACAGCGCCGAGGCCGCTAGCCAGCGCCGCGCCATCACCCAATGAACAAGCCCCACGTTCGCCTGATCTGCTGGGGCTACCCCGCGTGGGTTTAGCCATGGAACGCAAAGAGTACAAGCCCCGTTTTGGGCGCCTATTGGCGATATGCGGTTTGGCCGTGGCTTTTTGTGGTGTGCTGGTTTGGTTTGCCAGCACCTATCTGCGGGATTGCTGTGCGCCGTGATAGGAAAATGGCAGTGTGCCTGCTGCTGAGTCTGGGCCTGAGCGCCTGCTTTGAACCCATCAAAGATACGCACCCGGATCAGGTGCTGACCAAGCGCCGGGCACTGTTCAAGCAAACCACCCGCGCCATGGAGCCCATTGGCCTGATGGCCAGTGGCCGCAAAGAGTTCAAGCAGGATGAGTTGCTGGCCCTGGTGCAGGAGTTGGAAAAGCTGTCCGACAAGCCCTGGGCATATTTTCCTGCTGACGGAAACTACCCGCCAACCCATGCCAAACCAGCCGTTTGGAGCCAGCCGGATGCCTTCAAACAGGCACAGGAAAACTACCAGGCCAGCGTGCACGCATTGCTGCTTGCGGCCCAGGCCGGCAAAGTGGAGCCGGTGCAACGCGCGGTGGACGCGGTGACCAATAGCTGCAAAGCCTGCCACCGAGATTTTCGCTACGAGTAGCGCCGCGCCGGTCGGCGTTTGGCGCTGGAGCAGGGTGCTGATAAGCCCCTGGTTTTCTAGTGGCTCAACTCAACAGTCGAATCAGGGTTTGCGGATGCAGGCTCAGACTGCACAAGCCGGCCACACCCATGGCGACGCCAAAAGCCGAGGGGATCAGTGCGATGGCAAACAACCAGGGCAGCTGCGTCAGGGCAGCCACTGCCAACAGCGCGATGGCGATGGCGATGCTGGCATCGGATAAATCAAATTGGTCGTCGCGAAAATTCAGGGCGTCATAGGCCTTCTGGTCGGCTTCAGCCAGGGCTTTGAGCTCGTCTTTCTTGAGGGCCTGCGCCTGGGCCAATGCCGCATAGTTGTTGATCTGTTCCCGGTACAGCGGCCCTTGTGCCGGCGACGCGGCAAGCAGCTGGATTTCGAGCTGCGTAAGGGTTGCCTTGGCAATTTCTTCGCGGATGTTGCGCGCCTGGTAAAAGGCCCAATGGTCAATCTTGTCGGCCTGCGCTTGTTGCATGCCTTGCACGATGTTGTCGTCCTTGACTTTGCAGATACCCATGAACGTGGCCAGCAGTGCCACCGTAATTGCCACCGCAGGGTTTAGCCAGCTGATGCGTGCCTTGGGCGGCATCGCAGATTCCACAATCTCCAGAGGATCGATTTCCATAAACAGGGCTCCAGAATAGAGAAAGGGCACCTGGTTACCCAAGTGCCCTCATCAGGATGGAAAGCCGCCGATTACTTGGCTACTTCTTCAACCTTCGCTTTTTTGGCATGCTTCTTGGCATGTTTCATCTTCTTTGCAGGCTTGGCCATTGCATCGGCGGCGGGAGCTGCAGCGGAAGCTGCGGCAGCTGCAGGAGCAGCAGCCTTGGGCGCTTCAGGAGCAGCAGCAAAAGACATAGCAGCAACGCCAGACAACAGGGTGGCAGCGATCAGGGACTTGATGTTCAACATGGGGTGTTCACTTACAAAACGACAGTCGCTGTAGCTTCGACCGTCTCAAGCGAGCCCTAAGATTTCTAAGGGCTTGTAACTACAACGCGGAGGGTGACGCCGCGTTGACCGTGTTTACGAATCCTTTACATGCAAGTCACTCTGAGCCTTTGGTTTGCAGTGAGCGCAACCGGACTTGCCTTGCATTCCACGCTGCAGTGCGCACCTGCATGCTTGTATGCAAACCTCGGCACTGGCTTTTTACGCTGTGGTGGCCTGCGCCGTCGCGAGCTCCGCTATGCACGTCTGCCTGCTGATCTGCAATGGCGTCTGCGCCAGGACATGCTGGTGTTGCTGGCCGAAAAGCCTTTTTTGGGGTGTGCGGGTCTGCGGGTGACCGACGAGAAGCGTCGTGGCCCGACGTGCAGCAAGATGCCGTAGATCCCACGGACGGTAGCAATGTGGTGATCCATGCGTTTGCCCACCAATCGGACCAGTCCAAGGGCTAAGCCAATGGCGCGCCCCCGTTGAGGAGTCGGCAGGCCTATCGCTGCTGGTCGGCTGTGATGCAGGCTGAATGGTCGGATCAATCCGCTGAGTTGGAGTTAAACCGTTTTGCCGGCGAGCGGGTCAACTTGGGGGATTGCGCGCGGCTTGCCCTGCTCGTCAATCGCCACATAGGTCAGCAGCGCCTCGGTCACCTTGGCATACACACCCTGCTCGAAATGGCGTTCGGCATAGACCTCGATCTTCACCGTAATCGAGGTGCGGCCGATGCGCACCACCTTGGAGAAGAAGCTCAAAATATCGCCCACGCGTACCGGTTGTTTGAAGACGAATTCGTTCACCGCCACCGTGGCCATGCGGCCACGGGTATAGCGCCCGGGTACGACCGAGCCCGCCAGGTCCACCTGAGCCATGACCCAGCCGCCAAAGATATCGCCATTGGGATTGCAGTCACCGGGCATGGGAATCACCTTGAGTACCAGTTCCTGGTCGGTGGGCAAGGCGACCGCTGCATCGCTGGAGTTACGGGACATAGGCACAATCAAAGGGTTTAACTAAATTGAATTGTCCTCCATGCGTTCCTTTGGCCCTGCCGCCGCTCCTGTTTCGTTGCCTGTTGCCAGCGCCGTGCCCGCCAAAGCCCATAGCGACTGGGAAACCCTGCGCCGTCTCTTTCCCTACCTCTGGGCCTACAAGTGGCGCGTGATGGCCGCCCTCAGCTTCATGGTGGGCGCCAAGATGGCCAATGTGGGTGTGCCCCTGCTGCTGAAAAACCTGGTGGATGCGATGACGCTCAAGCCCGGCGACCCGGCCGCCATGCTGGTGGTGCCGGTGGCGCTGCTGGTCGGCTATGGTGCGCTGCGCCTGTCCACTTCGCTTTTTACCGAGCTGCGCGAGCTGGTGTTTGCCAAGGCCACCGAGGGCGCGGCGCGCAGCCTCTCGCTGCAGGTGTTCCGCCACCTGCACGCCATGAGCCTGCGCTTCCACCTGGAGCGCCAGACCGGTGGCATGACGCGTGACATCGAGCGCGGCACGCGCGGTGTGCATTCGCTCATCAGCTACTCGCTCTACAGCATCATCCCCACGCTGATCGAGGTCACCCTGGTGCTGAGCCTGCTGGCCGTCAAGTTTGATATCTGGTTTGCCTGGATCACCATTGCGGCCCTGGTGATTTACATCAGCTTCACCATCACCGTGACCGAATGGCGTACGCAGTACCGCAAGAAGATGAACGAGCTGGACTCCACCGCCAACAGCCGTGCCATCGACTCGCTGCTGAACTACGAAACCGTCAAGTACTTCAACAATGAAGAATTCGAGGCCAAGCGCTATGACGAAAACCTGGAGCGCTACCGCCGCGCCGCCGTCAAAAGCCAGACCACCCTGAGCATGCTCAATACCGGGCAGCAACTCATCATTGCCATTGCGCTGGTCTCCATGCTCGCGCGCGCCACGCAAGGGGTGGTGGATGGTCGCATGACGCTGGGCGATCTGGTGATGGTCAACGCCTTCATGATCCAGCTCTACATTCCTTTGAACTTTCTGGGCGTGATTTACCGCGAGATCAAGCAAAGCCTGACCGACCTGGAAAAGATGTTCACCCTGATGGAGCGCGAGCGCGAGATTGCCGATGTGCCCGGTGCGCAGCCTTTGCAATTAGCGGCGGGGGACGCTGCGGTGCGCTTCGACCATGTCACCTTTTCCTACGATCCGGCCGGCAGTGCCGGTGCCGCCAAGGACAAACCGGCACGTACCATCCTGCACGACATCAGCTTTGAAATCCCTGCCGGCAAAACGGTGGCGGTGGTCGGACCCTCGGGTTCCGGCAAGTCCACCATGGCGCGCCTGCTGTACCGCTTTTATGACGTGCAACAGGGCCGCATCCTGATTGGCGGGCAGGACATCAAGCAGGTGACCCAGGCCTCGGTGCGTCAGGCCATCGGCATCGTGCCGCAGGACACCGTGCTGTTCAACGACACGGTGGAATACAACATCGCCTACGGCCGCCCCGGCTGCGGCCGCGAAGAGGTGGAAAAGGCTGCCAAGGCCGCCCACATCCATGCCTTTATCAGTTCCACCCCCAAGGGTTACGACACCATGGTCGGCGAGCGTGGGCTCAAGCTATCCGGCGGCGAGAAGCAGCGCGTGGCGATTGCCCGCACCCTGCTGAAAAACCCGCCCATCCTGATTTTTGACGAGGCCACCTCCGCCCTGGACTCGGCCAACGAGCGCGCCATCCAGGCCGAGTTGCAAAGCGTGGCGCACAACAAGACCACGCTGGTGATTGCCCACCGCTTATCCACGGTCGTGGATGCACATGAAATTCTGGTGATGGATGCCGGTCGCATCATCGAGCGCGGCACGCATGCCAGCCTGCTGGCCCAAGGCGGGCGCTACGCTCAGATGTGGAATCTGCAGCAGAGCGCCGAAGCGGTGACCACGGTTTAGCGTCTGAAGAGGATGCCTCTGCGGGCACCGGGGCGTCTGCGTTCCGCCGGCAGGTAAGCGGATGCATCACTCGAGGAAAGCGGCGCATTCCCGGTTTGCGACACCTCGTGGTCTTCCACCGGGCGGCGGAATTTGGCGAAATACGACTTCCAGAACTCCGCTGCAGTCTGCTGTTGCTGGGTCTGAAGGTCCCGTTTCATACTGCCTCCTGGGGTAAAGCTGCCGAGCCAACCGCATCCATGCGCTTAGCGAAGGTTCCCACTGTTTCAGCAAGAGGGTCTGGAGTCTTGATCGAAAGTTGATCAAACCTGGCAATAGATGTGATTTGTGTAATGTTTTTTAACTTTGGTGGGCAAAATAAAAAAGTTGCTGATGAAGGATAGAAAAATGGCCACCTCGCAGAGCACCATGGATTTCTTGCTGGACGTGTTGTCAGACAGCCGGCAAGTCAGCGCGCGGCGGATGTTTGGCGAGTTCTGCCTGTACTACGCAGGCCGTCCGATCGGCCTGGTGTGCAATGAAGAGCTGTTCCTCAAACCCACCGAAGCCGGCCGCCTGTTGATGAGCGAGCCGCAGTGGGGGGCGCCGTTTCCCGGCGCACGCCCGCATCTGCGCATTTCGGCAGATTCCTGGGATGACCGTGCCTGGATGAACCACCTGGTGCGCACCACCTTTGAGAACCTGCCGCCGCCCAAGCCGGTTGCGCCCAAGCGCAAGCCCAAAAACGCATAATTCCGTATGGAAACCAAATGGCTTGAAGACTTTGTGTCACTGGCAGAAACACGCAGTTTCAGCCGATCTGCCCAGCTGCGGCATGTCACCCAACCCGCGTTTTCGCGGCGCATCCAATCGCTCGAAGCCTGGGCCGGCACCGATCTGGTGGACCGCAGCTCTTATCCCACGCGCCTCACGCCTGCGGGCGAGACGCTGTATGACCAGTCGCTGGAAATGCTGCAATCCCTGCAAAGCACCCGCGCCATGCTGCGCGGCCATTCGTCTGCCGGGCAGGACTTTATCGAGTTCGCTGTGCCGCACACCCTGGCCTTCACCTTCTTTCCTGCTTGGGTCACCAGCTTGCGCCAGGACTTTGGCAGCATCAAGAGTCGGCTGATTGCCCTTAATGTCCACGATGCGGTGATGCGTCTGGTGGAGGGCAGCTGCGACCTGCTGATCGCCTACCATCACCAGTCCCAGCCCTTCCAGTTTGACAGCGCGCGCTACGAAATGGTTAGCCTGGGCGAGGAAATCGTGGCTCCGTTTTCGCGTGCCGATGCCAACGGCCAGCCCCAGTTCCAATTGCCGGGCCGCCAGGAGGCGCCCTTGCCCTATCTGGGCTACGCGCCCGGTGCCTACCTGGGTCAGGTGGTGGACATGATGCTCAAAGACGCCGGAGTGCCCATGCACCTGGAGCGCGTCTACGAGACCGATATGGCCGAGGGGCTGAAGGCCATGGCGCTCGAAGGCCACGGCATCGCCTTCCTGCCACAGAGTGCCATCCGCAAGGAGTTGCGCGCCAAGAAGCTGGTCAGCGCCGCCGCGCCGCATATGCCACCGTTACAAGCCAGGATGGAAATCCGCGCCTACCGCGAGCGGCCTTCGGGCAAGGAGGGCACAAGGGGCAACGGGAAAACCCACAAAAGTGCCGCCCAGGCACTGTGGGAACACCTGGCCAGCGGCACAACTGCGGGGACAATAGCGGCATGACGACCGCAACCCCCACCCCCACCAACACCCTGACGATTACCCGCCCCGACGACTGGCATTTGCATGTGCGCGATGGCGCAGCGCTGAATACCGTGGTGCCGCACACCGCCGCCCAGTTTGGCCGCGCCATCATCATGCCCAACCTCAAGCCTCCGGTGACCACCGCCGCGCAGGCCTTGGCCTATGCCGATCGCATCCGCGCCGCCGTGCCGGCCGGCATGGACTTCGAGCCGCTGATGACCCTCTACCTGACCGACATGCTGCCGCCCGACGAGATCCTGCGCGCCAAAGACGCCGGCGTGGTGGCCGCCAAGCTCTACCCGGCAGGCGCCACCACCAACAGCGACGCCGGTGTCACCGATATCCGCAAGACCTACAAGACCCTGGAGGCCATGCAGCGCGCCGGTCTGCTGCTGCTGGTGCACGGTGAGGTGACCTCGCCCGACATCGACCTGTTTGACCGCGAGGCCGTGTTTATTGACCAGCAGCTGATCCCGCTGCGCCGCGATTTCCCCGAGCTGAAGATCGTGTTTGAACACATCACCACCAAGGAAGCCGCGCAGTACGTGCAGGAGGCCGATGGCTTTACCGCCGCCACCTTGACCGCGCACCACCTGCTCTACAACCGTAACGCCATCTTCACCGGCGGCATCCGTCCACACTACTACTGCCTGCCGGTGCTCAAGCGCGAAACCCACCGCCTGGCCCTGGTGCAGGCCGCCACCAGCGGCAGCGCCCAATTTTTCCTGGGCACCGACAGCGCGCCGCACCCCGCGCACCTGAAGGAACATGCCAGCGGCTGCGCAGGATGCTACACCGCGCACGCAGCGATGGAGCTGTATGCGCAGGCCTTTGATGCGGCAGGTGCCTTGGACAAGCTCGAAGGCTTTGCCAGCTTCCATGGTGCCGACTTCTACGGCCTGCCGCGCAACCAGGGCACGATCACGCTCAAGCGGGAGAACTGGACGCCGCCCGACAGCTATACCTTTGGCGAAGCCCAACTCAAGCCCCTGGCGGGCGGCGAGCCCCTGGCGTGGCGCATGGTTTAGAGGGCATTGACTGGGATGCGCCCTGGCTTCGGCCCTGGCGCGATCCCGGCGAGGCGATTGCACAAAACGTGGCAGCGGGCCTGTCGGTAGCCGATGCGCTGAACGCGGTGCAGCTTGCCCCCAGGCGCTTTATTCCCCAGGCCGAGTTGCCCGCTGGCATGGCCTACGAGCAGCATATTTTTGACACCGGCTGCGTGCCCACCCGCGACGGCCTGCACGACTTTTTCAACGGGCTGGCCTGGATGCACTTCCCGCGCACCAAGCTGCGGCTCAACGCGCTGCAGGCGGCGCAAATTGCCAGCAGCGGCATCCGGCCGGTGCGCGGCCCGGCGCGTGATGCCCTGACCTTGTTCGATGAAAACGTCGCCCTGCTGCAGGCGCCGGACGCCTTGTGGAGCGCACTTGCGGCCAAGGACTGGCAAACGCTGTTTGTCAGGCTGCGCCCGCTCTGGGCGGACACCCAGCTGATCCTGTTCGGCCATGCCCTCACCGAAAAGCTGGTGTGCCCCAGAAAGCCCATGACCGCCCATGTGTTTCGTGTGCTCGAGCCCAGCCGCGCACTGCCGGATATCGATGCCTGGCTGGCCGCCGGACTGAGTGCCGAATTGCTGGCCAGCAAACCCTTTGCCAATCTGCCGGTGCTGGGTGTGCCAGGCTGGTGGGCAGAAAATGAGGACCGCGCCTTCTATGCCGATAGCAGCGTGTTCCGCGCGCCGCGCAAAAGTCCATAAATTCCTTATGCGCTTAGCCTCCTGATTCTTGAATCCGGCTGTCTTGGCCCTACCATCTGGCTTAAGGCGCGGGGAACGCGCTGTATTTTGAGGAAACCATGAAACGCATACTTCTTTTTGTCTTGACCAACGTGCTGGTTGTTGCCGTGCTGGGCATTGTGGCCAGCCTGCTGGGCGTGAACCGCTATCTCACCGCCAGTGGCCTGAATCTGAGCGCCTTGTTGGGCTTCGCGCTCATCATGGGTTTTGGCGGCGCCATCATCTCCCTCTTGATCAGCAAGCCCATGGCCAAGTGGACCTCGGGCGTGCAGGTGATTGAACAGCCGCGCAATGCCGACGAGGCCTGGATTGTGGACACCGTGCGCAAGCTGGCCGACAAGGCGGGCATCGGCATGCCCGAAGTCGGCATTTTTGAAGGTGAGCCCAACGCCTTTGCCACCGGCGCTTTCAAGAACTCGGCCCTGGTGGCTGTCTCCACCGGTCTGCTGCAGGGCATGACGCGCGAAGAAATCGAGGCCGTGATTGGCCACGAGATCGCCCACGTGGCGAACGGTGACATGGTCACCATGACGCTGATCCAGGGTGTGATGAACACCTTTGTGGTGTTCCTCAGCCGCGTCATCGGCTACGCCGTGGACAGCTTTTTGCGCAAGGGTGACGAGCGCAGCAGCGGCCCCGGCATCGGCTACATGATCAGCACCTTTGTGCTGGATATCGTGCTCGGTTTTGCTGCCGCCATGGTGGTGGCCTGGTTCTCGCGCCAGCGCGAGTTCCGTGCCGACGCCGGCTCGGCCCAGTTGCTGGGCCGCAAGCAACCCATGGTCAACGCCCTGGCGCGACTGGGTGGCATGACGCCCGGCGAACTGCCCAAGAGCGTCGCCGCCATGGGCATTGCCGGTGGCATCGGTAAGTTGTTCAGCACCCATCCACCGATTGAAGAGCGGATTGCGGCCTTGCAGAACGCACAGGTGTAAGTCAGGGGCCGAAAGGCCCCTTGTCAATGGTGCTGGCTATTTGCGGATGTTGGAGCTTGCTGCTCGGGCGGCTTTGCTTGCCTGCTTGGTGGGCAGGGCGGGCGGCGCAGCCTGCGCTCTCCGGCTCACGCTCGCGGGCGTCTGCTTCTGGTTGGCCCGCGCTGCTGCGGTAAACCGGTGCCGGGCACTCCCACTATGTGGCAACCGCGAATGGAGCCTGCGCTCGCAGGCCGCACCGCCCACCCAGGGTGGCGCCTGTGCTGGGCCAAGAATGCAAAGACAAAAAGCGAAAGCAAACTACAGCTACAGCAGCGCTATCAAACTATGTTGTGAACTCGTCACTCACTCCCATCACAGCCTGTGCTTGAGCCTTACTGCTCACCAAAGCTATGTCCCAGGCTGGTGGATTGGGTGTCCGGTCGTCGGCCCCATTCGCCGTTGCCACAGAGTGAAAGTGCCAGGCACGGTGTTGACGAGCCTACGCAGGCACGTCAATGGAAGACGCCGGCGAGCGTGGGCCAGAGAACGGATACCCGGTCCACCAGCCCACCTATTCGCAGGCGATGAACCTCAACCCAGCCAAGCCAAGACGGCTAAAAATACGTGCGTTACGACGCAGTCGAAGTCATTGCCCTGCCCAGCGCCTCCGCCACCTTGATGCCATCCACCCCCGCCGACAGAATGCCGCCCGCATAGCTGGCGCCTTCACCGGCCGGATACAGGCCGCGCACATTGGTGCTTTGCAGGTCTTCGCCACGCGGGATTTTCAGGGGCGAGGAGGTGCGGGTCTCGACTCCGGTGAGCACCGCGTCGGCCATGTCGAAGCCGCGTATCTTTTTGCCGAATACGGGTATCGCTTCGCGCAGGGCGTCAATTGCATAGGCGGGCAGGCTGGGGGCCAGGTCACCGAGTTTGACGCCGGGTTTGTAGGAGGGCTGCACGCTGGCGAAATCCGTGGATGGTGTACCCGCCAGGAAATCGGCCACCAGTTGGCCTGGTGCTTCATAGCTGCTGCCACCCAGCACATAGGCCCCGGCTTCCAGCTGGCGCTGCAGGGCGATGCCGGAGAGCGGGTGGGCGGCCTTGGGGTCCTGTGCACGCAGGGCTGCCGCCTCTTGCGCATACAGGCGGCCCTTGTCCTCGCCAAAGGCCTGCACGAACGCGGCCTCATCCTGCGGATAGTCGGGCGGGTCGATGCCCACGACCAGGCCGGCATTGGCGTTGCGCTCGTTGCGCGAATACTGGCTCATGCCATTGGTGACCACGCGGCCTGGCTCGCTGGTGGCAGCCACCACGGTGCCGCCGGGGCACATGCAAAAACTGTAAACGGCGCGGCCGTTGGCGGCATGGTGCACCAGCTTGTAGTCGGCCGCACCCAGCATGGGGTGGCCGGCGTGGCGACCCCAGCGGGCGGCGTCGATCACGCTTTGCGGATGCTCGATGCGGAATCCCACCGAGAAGGGCTTGGCCTGCATGGCCACGCCACGCTCGTACAGCATGGCAAAGCTGTCGCGCGCGCTGTGGCCCAGGGCCATCACCACATGGTCGGCGGGCAGGGTGTAGGTCTCGTTGCGGGCCACGTCCAGCACCTGCAGGGCGACCAACTGGTGTCCATTTGCGCCGGGCTGCAAGTGCACATCGACCACGCGCTGTTCAAAGCGCACCTCGCCACCCAGGGCGATGATCTGCGCACGCAGGTTCTCCACCACCTTGACCAGCTTGAAGGTGCCGATGTGCGGGTGGGCCTCATACAAAATTTCGGACGGCGCACCGGCTTTGACGAACTCGTCCATGACCTTGCGGCCCAGAAAGCGCGGGTCCTTGATCTGGCTCCACAGCTTGCCGTCGGAAAACGTGCCGGCGCCGCCTTCCCCGAATTGCACATTGCTCTCGGGGTTGAGTTCCTTCTTGCGCCACAGGCCCCAGGTGTCCTGGGTGCGTTGGCGCACGGTTTTGCCGCGCTCCAGCACGATGGGCTTGAAACCCATTTGCGCCAGCACCAGGGCCGCAAACATGCCGCAGGGACCAAAGCCCACCACTACCGGGCGCGGGGCCAGGGTAGCCGGGGCCTGCGCCACCAACTTGTAGGCCATGTCGGGCGTGGCCAGGATGTGCGGGTTGCCCATTTGTTGCGCCAGCAGAGTGCTTTCCAGTTCCGGCGCTACCGTGACGTCGACGATATAAACCACCACCAGCTCCGACTTGCGCGCATCAAAGCTGCGCTTGAAGACATGCAGGCTTGCAATGGCCGCCGTGTCCACCTTCAGCGCCTGCGCGGCCAGCCGGGTGAGGGCGGCAATCGGGTGCGCGACCGGGGCGCGGTCTTCCTCGGTTTCGGAAGGGGCGTCAGAGGCACGGCGTGCGGAGACCGGCACGGCGGAGAGGGGGAGTTTGAGTTCGGTAAGGCGGATCATGTGGGCGGGCTCGTGGTGATCAAGCAGTGGGCAATGATACGTGCTGCCGCCCGGTACTGGACAGTTGGCCTGTACTCCCCCTATATTGCCGAAAACAACAAGATACAGGGGCCCCTCAACAATGACTATGCGAAAGGAGAAGCAGATGAAAAACCCGGTTGGCTGGTTTGAAATCTATGTGGACGATATCGCGCGTGCCCGCGCGTTTTATGAGACCGTGTTCCAGATCACAATGCAGCCGCTGGAAGGCGGCGGCCCGCAGATGCTGGCTTTTCCCTCTTCCATGGAGCACTACGGCGCTGGCGGCGCGCTGGTGCATATGGACGGCTTCAAGGCGGGCGGCAACAGCACGCTGGTGTACTTCTCGTGTGCGGATTGCGCGGTGGAAGAGTCCCGCGTGGTGGCTGCCGGAGGAAAGGTTCAGAAGCCCAAGATGTCCATTGGCCAGTATGGTTGGATCTCGCTCGTGCTGGACACCGAGGGCAATATGCTGGGCCTGCATTCCGTGTGAGACAAGCCGGTGCTTCGCAGCAGCGGCGCACCAGCACTTCAAGTAAACAATCTGCCGGATGCCGCACTGCCTCTTCAGTGCAACACCCGCCAGATGGGTTTGCTGCGCTTTATGCCGGCAAAAAGCCTTCCACCGACAGGTAGCGTTCGCCCGTGTCGTAGTTAAAGCCCAGCACGGTAGCGCCGGCGGGAATCTCGGGCAGCTTTTGCGCGATGGCAGCCAGCGTGGCGCCACTGGAAATGCCGACCAGCAGACCTTCTTCACGCGCACTGCGGCGGGCGTATTCACGGGCCGGCTCGGCGTCCACCTGGATCACGCCATCGAGCAACGCGGTCAACAGATTCTTGGGGATAAAGCCGGCACCGATGCCCTGGATCGGGTGGGGTGCGGGCGCACCGCCGGAGATCACGGGCGAGGCCGTGGGCTCCACCGCATACACCTTGAGGTTAGGCCATTGGGCCTTGAGCACCGTGGCCACGCCGCTCAGATGGCCGCCGGTACCCACGCCGGTGATGATGACGTCCACGCCATTGGGGAAGTCTTTGAGGATTTCCTGCGCCGTGGTGCGCACATGCACGTCGATGTTGGCGGGGTTTTCAAACTGCTGCGGTACCCAGGCGCCGGGCGTGGCTGCGGCCAGTTCCTGGGCGCGGGCGATGGCGCCCTTCATGCCTTTTTCGCGCGGCGTCAAATCAAAGCTGGCACCATAGGCCAGCATCAGGCGACGGCGCTCGATGGACATGCTGTCGGGCATCACCAGAATCAGTTTGTAGCCCTTGACGGCAGCCACCAATGCCAGGCCGACGCCGGTGTTGCCGGAGGTGGGCTCGATGATGGTGGCGCCGGGTTGGAGTTCACCGCTGGCTTCTGCCGCTTCGACCATGGCCAAGGCAATGCGGTCCTTGATGGAGCCGCCGGGGTTGGAGCGCTCGGACTTCACGTACACCTGGTGCGTGGTACCGAACAGGCGGTTGATGCGGATATGCGGCGTGTTGCCGATGGTTTGCAGAACGTTGTCAAAGCTCATGGGTGACTCCTGGGTGGGTGTTTGTGGCGCCATTGTGGGGCAGTTATTCAACTGATTCCGGTATATGGATATGCAGCCGGCGTTCAGGCCTGATAATCGGGGTGTGAAGCCCGCCAGACCACCGCTGGTGCAATTCTGGAAACAGAGCACTGGAGGAACGTCCGGACTGCATAGGGCAGCGTAGCAGCTAACGGCTGTCCACCGACAAGTCGACCACGCAAGTGGGAGGCCCTCAGGTGAGGATTAGAGCAACAGAGACGAGTCAGATCAGACCCCGCAATGGGTCCGATCTGGGTGAAACGGGCAATCTCTACGCGCAGCAATACCAAGTAGGCACACGTTGACGGGGCCCCCGGAGTGTGCGGGTAGGTAGCATTGAGCCGCTCGGGTGACCGGCGGCCCAGATTAATGGTGGTCACATGAGGGGAAACCCCCATGCACAGAATCCGGCTTATCGGTGGGCTTCACACTTTTGCCACCCTTTTTGGAGTATGGTTGATTCATCGATCAATTGCATAAAGGAGGCACCATGCGAGCCGTTCGCGCACTACTCAAAAACACCGACGCTCCCTGGAGTCTTCACCCGCAGGAAAGTGTGTTTGATGCCTTGCAAACGCTGGCCGACCACGATGTGGGCGCGCTCATGGTGATGGACGAGGGGCAATTGGTGGGCATTCTTTCCGAGCGCGACTACACCCGCAAGATCGCCTTGCAGGGCAAGGCATCCAAAGACACGCGGGTGGGCGACATCATGACCGCCAAGGTGCTGACCGTCAACGCCGATTCGCGCACCGAAGACTGCATGGCGTTGATGAGCCAGAAGAAGATTCGCCACTTGCCGGTGATGGATGGCGACAAGGTGCTGGGCATGATTTCGATTCGCGACATCATGGACGAAATCATTGCCGATCAGGAAGCCACCATCAGCCAGCTGCAGACCTACATCGCCTCCTGAAATAGAAGCCCGCACCTTCGCCCACCACCCAGGAAGGCGCGTCAGCGACCGACGCTTGTGGCTCTAAGGGGCTAACCCGCCTTGGCCCGGCGGCGGGTTGTTGCCCATGTGCGGGCCACCCGGCGCGGGCTTAGAACTTCTCGTAGGCGCTCAAGAATCGCCACTGGCCCACGGGCAGGTCTGTCAGCGCCATGCGTCCGATGCGGATACGGCGCATGGCCTGTATCTCCAGGCCGGCTTTTCCACACAAATAGGCGATCAGACCGGGATGCGCGCCTTTGACGGCAAAGCGCAGCTTGCTCAGTTCCGGCGACGAACTGTTGACGCTGAATTTGACCTGGGGCAGCGGGTTGCGCTCGTCGTTGAGTGCACGGGCTATTTTTTGCAGCGCCTCGGGTTGCACCTCGCCCGTGACATCCACAATCAGCTCGTGTTCCATGGAGCCCATGTCTTCGCTGAGCTTGCGCGTGGTGCGCCAGTCCTGCGTGAACACCACCAGACCGCTGGCACCGGTTTCCAGAGGGACATCGGCTTCGAGATGCAGAAAGTGGCGCTTGAGTGCGCGTATGTCCGATTGGTCGTTGCTGTAGCGGTTGGCAACCGTCAGCAGGGTGCGTGCGTTCGGTATCTGCGGCTTGCGGCTGCGGCCCCTTGCGGGTGGCGCATCGTCGTCCTCGTCATCATCCTCTTCTTCCACGCCGTCGAGCCAGCCCGAGGGCTTGTTCAGGATCAGCGTCTCATCGGCCGTGTTCAGCAGCGTGGCTTCGGGGGCGATGGTGACGGTTTGGTGCAGTACGCGAAACGGCGGGTCTTCCACCACCACGCCATTGACCATGACCCAGCCGCCCTCGATGTACTGCTCGGCCTCGGTGCGCGAGCAGCCTTTGAGTGCCATCACGCGCTTGGACAGGCGCTCGCCCTCGCTCTCGGCGATCGCGACGGGCTTGGGGTCCCGGTCCACGGTGCGCGGGCGGTTCCGGGGCTTGGCCTTGGAGGGGGCGGCGGGGCGATGGTCGGCGGCCCCTGGGGGCGGCCGGTTTTCCACCGGGTTGTTGGCGGCGTAGGCAGCCCGTTTGATGGCGCGGTTGGACGCAGGCCGGGCCGGCTCGGTCCTGGCCGGACGCTCGGCGCGGGGAGGCAGACCTTCGGGTCGTGCGGCTCGTTGAAAGGTACTCATGCGGTGCTCGATTCGGTTGCAGCGGTTTGCAGTTGCTGGATATGTTCCACATGGGCCAGCAGGGAACGCTTGGCCACGGGCCAGATGCGCGGATCCACATCGTCGTAGGCCAGGGGCAGCCACTGGTCCAGGCTACCGTTGGGGTTGGTTTGCATCACGGCTGCGATCTTGGCTTCTCGCTGCAGCCGGTGGGCCTTGAGGCGGGTAATGGCCGCCAGCGCATGGGGGATGACATGGCCATGCGCTGGCAGTATGTAATGTACGTCCATTGCGCTGCATTGCACGGCCAGCACATCCAGTGAATGCAGGTAATGCCCCATGTGGCCGTCCGGCGGATCAATCACCGTGGTGCTGCCGTTCAGAATGTGGTCGCCGGAAAACAGCAGTCCGTCTTCTTCGAGCAGCAGGCAGATGTGGTTGGCGGCATGGCCGGGGGTGAAGACCACGCGCAGGCTGTGGCCGTCTGCGTGGGCATTGGCTGCGGTCAATTGCAACACCTCACCGTCCCGCACGGCGCGGTCCGGGGTGAACGCGCTGGCGGCGCGTGCGGTTGCGGCAGAGGGCAGGCCGAGAATCGGGGGCGCAGTGGCTAACGCCGCCCCATCCGCGGCACCCTCGCGCCGGCCGCCCTGCGCGCACAGTGCCTGCAGCGGTTTGGCGCCAGGGGAGTGGTCGGGGTGCGAGTGGGTGCACACAATCATGCGGATGTTGCCGCCTCTGCCATCGGCAAAGCAGGCGGCCTGCCACAGGCGCTGCAGATGGTCGGCGTCCGCCGGGCCGGGGTCTATGGCGATAAAGCCGGTGTGTGCATCGCCCACCAGGTAGCTGTTGGTGCCGGGGCCTGTCATCACGCCCGGGTTGGGTGCGGTCAGACGCAGCACATTTTTCAGCAGGGCGACCGGCGCGTCGGTTTGCCAGTCAGTGGGCGCGGGCATAGCGGCGACTGCAGGCTGCAGGATTTGAGAGGGTCTGGGCATGCTGGGCATTTTGCAACCAAAAGCCGCCGGCGCCACGGCTCTCTTGCGGTGCGCGGCGCCCATGGCCGCTGCCAGAACGCCATGCGCGGATAATTGCCGGCATGCGAATTCCGTTCACCAAAATGCAAGGCGCGGGCAACGACTTTGTCGTGCTCGACGAAACCCGTGGCCGCCTCGGCCTGACGGCGGCCCACTACCGTTTCCTGGGCGACCGCCATTTCGGCGTGGGTGCCGACCAGATTTTGACGGTGCGCCCCTCACCCGCGGCAGGCATTGACTTTGAATACATCATCCACAACGCCGACGGACGCGAGGTGGAGCAGTGCGGCAACGGCGCGCGCTGCTTTGCCCGCTTTGTGCGCGACAGTGGTCTGAGCGACAAGGACACCCTGCGCGTGCAGACCATGAAGGGCGTGATTGCGCCGCAGCTCACGCCCGACGGCCGTGTCACCGTGGATATGGGTGCACCGCGCTTTGACCCGCTTGACATTCCTTTCGAGGCCAGTGGTCTGACACTGCAACCCCAAGGCAACTGGGGCCAGTGGTCCGTGTGGCCGGAAGGGGCCGATGCTGCAGTCTTGCTGGCCGTCGTGTCCATGGGCAATCCGCATGCGGTGATGCAAGTGGAGGACGTGGACGCCGCTGCCGTCACCACGCTGGGGCCGCAGGTGCAAGCCAATCCGCGCTTCACGCAGGGCGTCAATGTGGGCTTTATGCAGGTGCAAAGCCGCAGCAGCATCCGTTTGCGCGTGTACGAGCGCGGCGTGGGCGAGACCCTGGCCTGCGGTTCCGGCGCCTGTGCTGCCGTAGCCGCGGGCATTCGCCTGGGTCTGCTGGACGCCCGTGTGGACGTGCACACGCGAGGCGGTGTGCTGACTATTGCCTGGGCCGGCGGTGATGCCCCGGTGCTGATGACAGGCCCCGCCACCACGGTATTCAAGGGCGAGATTGATCTGCCCGACAATCTGGCCGATTGATTCCTTTGCGCAAGCATTCGATCCCCACTTCACTTTGACTGAGCTTCCATGAGCAATATCCTGAACTCCGCGCTGGCCAACCCGATCACCGAAGACGACATTGCCAACTACCTGGCCAACACGCCGGATTTCTTTTTGCGCCATGCCGAACTGCTGGCTGCCGTGCAGCTGACCAGCCCGCACAGCAATCGCGCGGTCAGCCTGCAGGAGCGCCAGGCCGAGATGCTGCGCGAGAAGATCAAGCTGCTGGAGCAGCGCATCATGGAGATGATGCGCAATGGCAATGACAACGTTCTGCTGTCCAACAAGATCCTGCGCTGGGCCGGCAGCCTGCTGCAGGGCGGCGATCTGGCGCAGTTGCCACAGCAAATGGCAAGTGACATCGAACAGCAATTTGCCGTGCCCCAGGTGGGTTTGCGCGTCTGGGATGTGGCTGCCGCCTATGCCGACCAGCCGTACGCCCAAGGCGTGAGCGAAGACGTCAAGCTGTTTGCCTCGTCGCTGACCGAGCCTTTTTGCGGCCTGAACACCGGCTTTGAGTCGGTGAGCTGGCTGGGCAACCCGGCTGCCATCACCTCGCTGGCGCTGATTCCCCTGCGCGCAGGCCCCAGTGGCTCCACGACCCCGGCCTTTGGCCTGCTGGTGCTGGCCTCCAGCGATGCCCAGCGCTTCACCAGCGGCATGGGCACCGACTTCCTCGCCCGCATTGGCGAACTGGCCAGCGCAGCGCTGTCGCGCCTGCGCTAGCCCCACCGCCCAGCCGATGGCCCCATGACCGCCCCGCGCGACCCGGTTTTGCATCCCGATGAGGGGCCGGACGGGCCGGCGGGTGAACCCCACGCGCTGGTCGAAAAATACCTGGAGTACGTGCGCGTCGAAAAGCGCCTGGCCCAGCGCACGGTGGAGCTCTACGCGCTGGATCTTCAAAAGCTCCAAACCTACGCGACCCAAGCCCATGTGGACCTGTTGGCCGTGCGCAACCCGCATGTGCGGCGCTGGGTGGCGCAGATGCACAGCGGCGGGCGCAGCGGGCGTGGCATTGCGCTCATTCTGTCCGGCTGGCGCGGCTTTTATGCCTGGCTGGGGCGCAATGGCCGGATTGCCAGCAACCCGGTGCAGGATGTGCGCTCACCCAAAGCGCCCAAGCCCCTGCCCAAGGCCCTGGGTGTGGACGATGCGGTGCAGTTCGCCGACTTTCAAAGCGATGACGATCCCTGGCTGGAGGCGCGCGACTGCGCCATGGTGGAGCTGCTCTACGGCAGCGGACTGCGCGTGGGCGAGCTCATCGGCCTGGACGTGGAGGCCGGCAGCCAGGCACGCGGCTGGGTCGATCTGCAGGCGGCCGAGGCCCATGTGCTGGGCAAGGGCTCCAAGCGCCGCACCGTGCCGGTGGGCACAACCGCCCTCGCTGCGCTGGAACGCTGGCTGGCCTTGCGCGGCCCCATGGGTACCGCGCAGGCCGGGCCGGTGCATGCGACCCAGGCGGATGCCGCCCGCGCTCTGTTCAACGGGCGCAATGGCACACGCCTGACCGCCCAATCGGTCTGGCAGCGCCTCAAGCGCCGCAGCCTGCAGGCCGGTGTGGTCACGCCCGTGCACCCGCACATGCTGCGCCACAGTTTTGCCAGCCATCTGCTGCAAAGCAGTGGCGATTTGCGCGCCGTGCAGGAGCTGCTGGGCCACGCCAATATCACCACCACGCAGGTCTACACCCGGCTCGACTTCCAGCACCTGGCCAAGGCCTATGACGCGGCGCATCCGCGGGCCCGGGCCAAGGGGAAGCCGAAGGTATAAAGTCTCTCGCGGCACACGATCTGATAGGGAGGTTTCATGCAACGCATAGGGGAACGCCGGTTATTGCTTTGTGGTTTGTTCGCAGCCTTTGTCTTGACCGGGTGCGAAACCACGCCGAATGAAGGGCGTATCGGGCAGGTTGAGGTTGTGCGGGTCGTCGGTGCCCTCTCGGAATTGAACGCCAACCAACAGGTCGAGGAGCAGCTGGAGGTCTATGAAAAAGAAATTCGCGAGAGCCGGCTGATCAAAATGGGCTGTGTGATACCGGACCCTGCAGCCTACGATGGCATGCGCCATTGGAATCGGCTGGTCATCCTTCCCAGCCGCGGCATCGCGAAAGACAAGGATGTCGTTCGCATACAAAAGCTAGATAACGGCGCCCTGGGGGACAAAGTGTTTGGCTTTTCCGGTCTGGAAAATAAGCTGCCCCCGGAAGCGTTTCACGAATACACATACACCAGTGGCAAAACGGTGTTTAGAGCCTTGAAGTGCGCGTTTGATGCAAGCGGGGTTCCAGGCACGGTGGAACTGGGTTGGAGAGTGCCCCCGTTTGAATTGGATTTTTCCAAGGCGGAGCGTGCCCGGCACCGGCAATTTACGGACGAAGATTTTTCCAGCGGACGCGTGGGCGAAGGGGTCTGTGCCTTACGGGATGTTTTTGGCGATGTGTATCACCAACCCTCCTGGTTGTTTAAGGTGCCCCCGGAGGAAACAATCCAAAAGGGCGATGTGGTGGAGTTGCGGCTGGGAGAAGTCGAGCGTGGTGGTGGAGCGGGCAAAGTTTCCCAAATGGTCAGAAAAATCGGCAAACGTGAGGACTTTGCTGCGGGCGTGCGTACTGCGGTCTTCTGCAAGTAGCTTTGACAAAGGGCTCAGGCCTTCCAGGGAAGTGTCTGCATTGCGGGGGAGCTGGGCAGCTGGGCAGCGAGATCAGCGGCGACAATAGCCCTCTATGAAAATGATTCGCCTGCGCGCCGGCAAAGAGCGCTCCCTGTTGCGTCGCCACCCCTGGATTTTTGAATCCGCCATCGCCAAAGGCGGAGGTGACAGCGGCGAGACCGTGCGCGTGGAGTCGGCCGAGGGCCAGTTCCTGGGCTGGGCGGCGTTCAGCCCTACCTCGAAAATCCGCGCCCGCATGTGGAGTTTTGACGAGAAGCAGCGCATTGACGAGGGCTTTTTCAAGGCCAGCATCGCCAAAGCCGTGCTGGCGCGCCAGCGCTTCGACATCCAGAGCAACGGCGCACGCCTGATCCACGGCGAGTCCGACGGTCTGCCGGGCCTGATCGTGGACCGCTATGGCGACACGCTGGTGGCGCAGTTCACCTCGGCCGGCGTCGAGCGCTGGAAGGATGCGATTGCCGATGCCCTGTTGGCTGAGACCGGCTTGACCCGGTTGTACGAGCGCTCCGACGCCAGCAGCCGCACGTTGGAAGGCCTGGCCGAGCAAACCGGCTGGCTGCGCGGCGAGGGAGCCACCGACCTGGTGCTGCAGGAGCACGACTGGAAGCTGCACCTGAGCATAGCCACCGGCCACAAGACCGGCTTCTACCTGGACCAGCGCGACAGCCGCGCCAAGTTTGCCGGCTACACCCAGCGGCTGCAGTTCCAGCGCGTGCTGAACTGCTTTTGCTACACCGGCGGCTTCAGCGTTGCGGCCCTGAGCGGCGGCGCGGCCCATGTCACCTCGATTGATTCCAGCGCCCCGGCACTGGAGATGGGTGCTGCCAATGTGGCGCTCAACGGCTTTGAGGCCAGCCGCGCCACCTGGATGGACGCCGATGTGAACGCCTCGTTGCGCCAGTTCGGCCAGCAAGGCCGCACGTTTGACGCCATCATTCTCGATCCCCCGAAGTTTGCGCCCACCGTGGCCCACGCCGAGCGTGCCGCGCGCGCCTACAAGGACATCAACCGCCTGGCCTTCAAGCTGCTGGAGCCCGGCGGCGTGCTGTTTACCTACTCCTGTTCCGGTGGCGTCAGCGCCGACCTGTTCCACAAAATCGTGGCCGGTGCCGGCGCCGATGCGGGTGTGGACGGATTCATCACCGAACGCATGGGCGGCGCCCCTGACCACCCCATGACGATTGCCTTCCCCGAAGGCGAATACCTCAAGGGCCTGGTCATCATGCGCCGCTAAAAGCCATTGAATACCCGGATAAACGCTCCACCTGCTGATTTTCACACCCCATCAAACATGTCCCTCATCCCCGCCACCATCCTCACCGGCTTCCTGGGTTCCGGCAAAACCACCTTACTTAAGCGCGTATTGGCCGAGGCCCACGGCCAGAAGATTGCCGTCATCGAGAACGAGTTTGGCGAAGAAAACATCGACAGTGACATCCTGGTGAGCGACACGCAGGAACACATCGTGCAAATGAGCAATGG
>CANFIH010000005.1 GCA_947446855.1 Burkholderiales bacterium | reverse complement strand
GTACGCCAAGCAGTTTGCCAAGATCAATCTCTTCACCATCGACCAGGCCTTTGGTGGCTGGGAAAAGGCCGATAAGGAGCACTTTGTCGACGGCGGCAGTTTCGACCAGATTTACACCAAGAAATAAGGCCCCACGGTTGCCCACTGCCCAGACAGGTGCGTCAGCGCCTGGCGCCTGTGGCGCCTGCCCCCAAGGGGTCCGCGTTTAGCCTTGGGAAGGCCCGGCGGCAAAACATAGGCCACACTGTGCTCCCCATTCACCTCTTCAGGAAAGCAGAAAGCCATGACCGACACCTTGAAATTTGAAACCCTGGCCGTCCACGCCGGCTACACCCCCGACCCCACCACCAAGGCGGTGGCCGTACCGATTTACCAGACCGTGGCCTATGCGTTTGACAATGCCCAGCATGGCGCGGACCTGTTCGACCTGAAGGTGGCAGGCAACATCTACACCCGCATCATGAACCCGACGCAGGACGTGCTGGAAAAGCGCGTGGCCGCGTTGGAGGGCGGCATTGCCGCACTGGCCGTGGCCTCGGGCCAGACGGCGGTGACCTATGCGATCCAGACCATTGCCGAGGCCGGTGACAACATCGTCTCCAGCACGGCGCTGTATGGCGGCACCTACAACCTGTTTGCCCACACGCTGCCGCAGTACGGCATCACCACCCGCTTTGCCGACCACCGCGACCCCACCAGCTTTGAGCCGCTGATTGACGAGCGCACCAAGGCCATCTTCGTGGAGTCCCTGGGCAACCCGCAGGGCAATGTGACCGACATCGCCCGCGTGGCCGAGATCGCGCACCGCCACGGCATTCCGCTGATCGTGGACAACACCGTGGCCTCGCCGTTTTTGCTGCGCCCGATCGAGCACGGTGCCGACATCGTGGTGCATTCGCTGACCAAATACCTGGGCGGCCACGGCACCAGCATTGGCGGCGCGATTGTGGATTCGGGCAAGTTCCCTTGGGCCGAACACAAGGCACGCTTCAAGCGCCTGAACGAGCCCGACGTGAGCTACCACGGCGTGGTCTATACGGAAGCGTTCGGCCCGGCCGCCTACATCGGTCGCGCCCGTGTGGTGCCGCTGCGCAATATGGGCGCGGCCATTTCGCCCTTCAACGCCTTCCTCATTTTGCAAGGCATCGAGACCCTGGCGCTGCGCATGGAGCGCATCACCGAGAACACCATCCAGGTGGCGAAGTTTTTGCAAAAGCACGCCAAGGTGGGCTGGGTGAATTACGCCGGCCTGCCCGAGCACCCGGATCACGCGCTGGCGCAAAAGTACCTGGGCGGCAAGCCTTCGGGCCTCCTGACCTTTGGCGTGAAAGCGCCCGAAGGCCAGCGCCGCGAAGCCGGTGCCGCCTTCCTGGATGCGCTGCAGGTGTTCACCCGCCTGGTGAATATCGGCGACGCCAAATCGCTGGCCACGCACCCGGCCTCCACCACCCACCGCCAGCTCTCACCCGAAGAACTGGTGAAGGCCGGCGTGCCGGAAGACGCGGTGCGCTTGTCCATTGGCATTGAGCACATCGACGACCTGCTGGCCGACCTGGACCGGGCACTGGCCGCCACCTAAACCCTGAAGCAGCGCCCCTGACCCCCAGGGGCGCAGATTGAAAAGTACATGAATTTCCAACAACTGCGCTCCGTGCGCGAGGCCGTGCGCTGCAACTTCAACCTGACCGAGGTGGCCAACATGCTGTTCACCTCGCAGCCCGGAGTCAGCCGCCAGATCCGCGAACTCGAGGAAGAGCTGGGGGTGGAAATTTTTGTACGCGCCGGCAAGCGCCTGACCGGCCTCACCCCCCCGGGCGAGGCGCTGCTGCCCATCGTCGAGCGCCTGCTGCTCGATGCCGAAAACCTCAAGCGCGCCGGCCAGGACTTCACCGCGCAACTCGAAGGCCAGCTCACCGTGGCCGCCACCCACTCGCAAGCGCGTTATGCGTTGCCGCAGGTGGTCAAGGAGTTCCGCGACTCCTTTCCCAAGGTCACCCTGCACCTGCACCAGGGCTCGCCCAAGCAGGTAGCGGCCATGCTGCTGTCCGGCGAGGCCGATATCGGCGTGGCCACCGAGGCGCTGGGCGACTATGCGCAGCTGGTCACCCTGCCCTGCTATCGCTGGACCCACAGCGTGATCGTGCCACCCGGCCACCCGCTGCTGCAAGAGACTGCGCCCATCACGCTGCAACAACTCACGCGCTACCCCATCATCACCTACGAGGTGGGCTACACCGGACGCTCGCACATTGATGACGCCTTCCACGCCGAAGGCCTGCACCCGGATGTGGTGCTGACCGCCATGGACGCCGACGTCATCAAGACCTATGTGGAACTGGGCATGGGCATCGGCATCGTGGCCTCCATTGCCGTGGACGAGGAGCGCGACCGCAACCTGGGCATTCTGGATGCCGGCCATCTGTTTGCCTTCAACGTCACGCGCCTGGGCCTGCGCAAGGGCGCCTGGCTGCGCGGCTATGCCTACAGCTTTGTCGAACTGTTCGCGCCCACGCTCACGCGCAAGGTGGTGGCGACTGCCTTTGCGGACCAGGGCGGCTGATAATCCCCGGATGACTGCATTTACCCCCTTACACGCGCTGATAGGCGGCCTGCTGATCGGCAGCGCGGCCACGCTTTTACTCTGGCTCAACGGCCGCATTGCCGGTGTCACCGGCATGCTGACCGGCCTGCTGGTCAAACCCTCGGCCAGCCAGAGCTGGCGCCTGCTGTTTCTGCTGGGGCTGGTGGCCGGTACCGCAGCGTATGAATGGTTTGCCTCCCAGCCCACGCCCGTGCGCCAGGGCTTCCCGCTGCCGCTGCTGGTCGTGGCCGGCCTGCTCACCGGCTATGGCACGGCGCAGGCCAATGGCTGCACCAGCGGCCACGGCGTCTGCGGCATGGCGCGCTTCTCGCTGCGCTCGCTGGTGGCCACCGGCACCTTTCTGGGCGTAGCCATGCTCAGCACCTATGTGTTGCGCCACATCGTGGGGCTGGCCGCATGAGCCGGGCCTTGTTACGCAATGCAGCGGCTCTGGGCAGTGGCGTGGTGTTCGGCCTGGGCCTGTCACTGGCGCAGATGACCAACCCCGACAAGGTGCTGAACTTTCTGGACATCAGCGGCCACTGGGACCCCAGCCTGCTGCTGGTGCTGGGCGGCGCCGTGACCCTCAGCACCCTGGCCTTTCGCCTGGTTTTCCGACGCGGCGCGCCGCTCTGGGATAGCCTGTTTCACCTGCCCGTTGCCAAGGCCATAGACCGGCCGCTGGTTCTGGGTTCGGCGCTGTTCGGCCTTGGCTGGGGCCTGTCGGGCTACTGCCCGGGCCCGGCCATTGCTTCCCTGGGTTTTGGCAACCCAGAGGCGCTGTGGGTGGTGCCCAGCATCATTGCCGGGGCTGCCCTGCAGCGCTGGAGCCATTACCGCCAGACGGCCGACATCGACTAGCACAGCAGCGACCCCCATGCGCCGTGTAAGGGACGCAGACCCTCGCTGACCCTACACTGCGCGGCAATACCCAACCCAACCCCACACTCCCTATGCAGGCAGACACAGCACAGCGCACGGAATTCGAATGGCCCACCTGGCTGTTGTGGGGCGTGATCTGGGGCTGTTGGGTGCTGCTGGTCAGCCGCTACGGCATCCTTCCCGGCTGGATTGCCACCCCCTTGCTGATCCTGCTGCTGGCCTGGTACATGAGCTTTCAGCACGAACTCACCCACGGCCACCCGACCCGTTTTGAGGCCATCAACCGACTGATCGGCCTGCCCCCCCTGGCCGTCTGGTACCCGTTTGACACCTACAAGACCGACCACCTCAAGCACCACGACGACGCCCACCTGACCGAGCCCGGCGTGGACACCGAAAGCAACTACATCACCCCGGAACAAGCCGCCACCATGGGCGCCACGGCGCTGTGGCTGTACAAAAGCCAGCGCACCGTGCTGGGCCGCCTGCTGATCGGGCCGGCCATCGTCAACGTCAGCCTGTGGACGCGGCTGCTGCGCTCGCTGCGCCGGGGCGATGGGGCTGAACTCAAGGTCTGGGCCGTGCACCTGCCGCTGGTGGCGCTGCTGCTTTGGGGGCTGGAGCAATTCACCGCCCTGACGGCCTGGCACTACTGTTTGGGCATTGCCTACCCGGCGCTGGGCCTGGCCATGCTGCGCTCGCTCTACGAGCACCGCCCCGGTACCCTGCCGGCACACCGCACCGTCATCAACGAGGCCGCCGCACCCTGGCGCCTGCTCTACCTGAACAACAACTACCACGTGGTGCACCACGCCTACCCGCAGTTGCCCTGGTACCGGATTGCAGCCCTGTATACCGCGCAGCGCCAGGGCTTTCGTGCCGTCAATGGCGGCTTTGTCGTGCCGGGCTACCTCCACCTGATACGCCACTTTGCCTGGCGCCCCATCGACAACCCGGTGCTGGCCAAGCCCGCCACGGCACCGCGACGCGCTGCCAAGACGGCAGCCGCAGCGCTCAAACCCTAGCCACACACCTCCGCCATGCAAGCCGCGCTGCCCATGTACTACCCGCCGCGGGAGGCGCTGCAGGCCTTCTGGGCCGCGCTGGCCGGTTTGCTGCGCGCCGATGGTACCTGCGCCGGTTTGGACATCCCCTTTGAGTTGAGCGAGCCGCTGGACTGCCACGCCCAATGGCAGGAGGGCGACCTGCTGCTCAGCCAGGCCTGTGGTTATCCGCTGGTCACCCTGCTCAAAGACCGGGTGCGCCTGGTGGGCACCTTTGCCTACGACGCGCCGGGCACCCGTGGCGTGACCTGCCGCAGCCAGCTGCTGTGCCGTGCAGGGGATGCGCGCCAGTCGCTGGCCCAGTTTGCCGGCAGCACACTGGCCTTGAACGACCGCATCTCCCAGTCCGGCTACAACGCCTTGCGTGCGCTGCTTGCCGAGCCCGGCACCGCGCGACCCTTCTTTGCCGCCACCGTGCAGACCGGCGCACATATCCGGTCGATGGAAGCGGTACGCAACGGCCGCGCCGACCTGGCCGCCGTGGACGCCGTGACCTGGGCGCTGTGGCAACGCAGCCACCCCGAAAAAGCCAGCGCGCTGCGCGTCTTCGGCCAAACCGCACCCTATCCCGGCCTGCCGCTGATTACCTCGCTGCAAACACCCACAAACGTCGTGACGGCCTTGCGCCGGGGCTTGCAGGCCTTGGCCAGCGAGCCCGCCTATGCGGCCCTGCGCGCACCCCTGTTGATCTGCGGTTTTGAAGCGACCACGCTGGCCGATTACCGGGTCTGCATGGACATGCAGGAGCAGGCCTGCGCCAGCGGCTTGCAGAGTCTGTAGCGCCACCGGCCGCAAAGGGCACGCACAACCCTTCAGGCCGGGCGCGCGCGGGTCAGCGCCAGCATTTTCTCCAGGCTGAGGTGCACCCGCACGTCGCCCCGCAGCACATGGGACGCGATGGCGTAGGCCGGCACGGAGGTGTCGCGGACGATGGGCTCCACCGAAGCCAGCGCATGGCGATTGAGCACCACCGCGACCTTGGGAATCGCCGTGTTCGGGCCCCTTTGCAGCACCACCGCCACCTCCCCGGAGTGCAGCCTCACAAACGATCCGGGCGGGTAGATACCCACCGCCTTGATGAGGGCCGCGCCCGCGCCGTCCACATTCATATCGGAATCAAAGTAGATGGCCCGCATGGCCTGCGCGGCTGACGATGGAGCACGCGACACCCGCGGAGCCAGACGGGCCGAGAACACGTCGGCACGCTGGATCAACCCGGCAAAGCGGTGCGCCTCCCGACGCGCCTGTAGCGGCGCATGAATGTAGGCATGGTGGTTGCGCACGGTGTCCAGCCACAAGCGGTCCTCAACGCCCAAAGACTCCAAAGTGTCCGTCGCAAGGTGCGTGTGGCCATCGACAGCGGCCCGCTGCAGCTCGTCGAGCGGTGTCTTTTGCATCGCCAACCGGTCCTGCAGCGCCGTCATGCCGATGTTCATGGTGAGGGTGGCCCGAAACAGCAGGGCCACCTCCTCATCCGACCAGCGCAGCACGTCTTTGGCGGCCAGCACACACATCACACTGCACAGCAAGCTGTGGGTCGCGCTGTACAACGTGATGTATTCGGACGAGAGATAAAACAGGGCAAACAGCATACCGTCGGGGTTGTGCTGGTTTTGCTGCGTCAGGAAGGCGACCATTTCCTCCAGACCGGCAGCGAACTTTTCCGCGCTGGCGCTGTGCAGCAAGACGTTGCACTTCATCAGCACATAGGGCCAGTCCACGGGCTGCGGCTCCAATGCGCCGGCGGCCAGGGGGGGCGCATATTGCACCCCGACTTTGGCGATCTCGCCCAGAGGCTTTTGGTTGCGGATCACGCTTTGCAACCGGTTCACATACGACTGATGGGCGTGCCGAAGCGCCTTGCCGCCTTCCTTGAAGTCAATGAAAAAACCACCGCCGCGACTTTCCAGATCGTTTAGCAGTTTCTCGCTTTCAAACACAAATCCTTTTTTGGCCAGCAAGATGCCATGCTTGTCCACCAGGCTGAAGGGCAAGGGCTGGTTCAGCGCGATCGACTGTCCGTTGATGGGAGACAGGTACATGGATTTACGTGTATTGCAGGAAGCCGACCGATCATAGGTTTGCGCCCGCCTCCGTGACAAAGGCAGGAAAAAAATGAAACCCGGGCCTTCACTTTCAGACGCCCCTCCGGGTGTCGGCACAGGCCTGGGGCATATGCGTTTTCCGCCTAAGCAAGGCCGGTTTTGATCGTTTGGTTTTGCGTGCTGCCTGCTTACGCTCACGGCATGACATTACACATACAAGCCCTGGGCCCGGCCATTGGCGCACTGGTCAGCGGCATTCAACTCTCTGAGCCCTTGCGCGATGACCACCGCGACGCACTGACGCAAGCCCTGCTGCAGCACCAGGTGCTGTTTTTTGAAAACCAGCCCATCACGCCGCGCCAGCAGCGCGATCTGGCAGCACGCTTTGGCGCACTGCACATCCACCCGATCTACCCGTCAGACCCGCAGGTGCCGGAAATCATCCTGCTCGACACCAGCACCGGCAACCCGCCCGACAACGACAACTGGCATACCGACGTCACCTTTATCCAGACACCACCCATGGGCGCACTGCTGTCGGCCAAACTGCTGCCGCCCAGCGGCGGCGACACGCTGTGGTCCAGTGGCGTGGCAGCGTTTGACGCGCTCTCTCCCGCGTTCCAGAAATTGCTGGACGGGCTGACGGCCGAACACGACATCATGAAATCCTTCCACGCGGTGCGCTTTGCCCGCACGCCGGAAGAACAGCTGCGCTATGACATGGCCCGCACAAACAACCCGGTGGTGGTGCACCCGGTGATCCGCACCCACCCGGTCACGGGCAAGAAGGGCATCTTCGTCAACGAGGGCTTCACCACCCGCATCCGCGAACTCAGCCTGCCGGAGAGCGACGCCGTACTGGCCCTGCTGGTCAAGCACATTGCCAAGCCGGAGTTCACCGTGCGCTGGCGCTGGAAGGCCCATGACTTCGCCTTCTGGGACAACCGCCTGACCCAGCACTACGCCACCAACGATTACCTGCCGCACCGCCGCGTGATGCACCGCGCCACGGTGCTGGGCGACAGGCCTTTTTAAGCCCCCGCACGCTGTTCCACACCCCTTTTTTCACCCCCTGCTGAGGACACTCCCCATGACTGTTGCCGCCGAACCGACCGCCCTGCCCACCGCACTGGAATCCATACGCGCCGTGGCCCTTTCCACCGGCCTGCCCTATGCGGGCGCGGTACCGCCCCAGCTCGCCTGGGAACTGTTCTCCGCCGGCGAAGTGGTGCTGGTCGATGTGCGCACCACCGAGGAACGCAAGTTCGTCGGCCATGTGCCCGGCAGCCAGCATGTGGCCTGGGCCACCGGCACGGCCCTCACACGCAACCCGCGCTTTGTGCGCGAGCTGGAAGTCAAAGTGGGCAAGCAGTCCACCGTCCTGCTGCTGTGCCGCAGCGGCAAGCGCTCGGCCCTGGCCGCCCAGGCAGCAGCCACCGCCGGCTTCACCCGCGTGTTCAACATCCTCGAAGGTTTTGAGGGCGAGATTGACGCCCACAAACAGCGCGGCGGCAAGGACGGCTGGCGCTTTCACCAGCTGCCCTGGGTGCAGGATTGAGTGATGGCCCAGCCCCTGTTTGATCTGGAAAACGTCGTGGGTCAACTCGCTGCCGTGCGCCAGGAATGGCGTGCCGGGCAACAGCGCTCCAATGAACCCGGCGGGCGCGAGCTGCCCTCGCGCGATGCGCTGGCCGACATCCTGCGCGGCCTCAAGGGCGTGCTGTTTCCCATGCGCCTGGGGCCTACCGATTTGCGCCAGGAGAGCGAAGACTTTTATGTGGGCCACACCCTGGGCGCCGTGCTGCATGCGCTGCACGCCCAGGTGCGGCTGGAGTTGCACTACACCGCCCGCCATCAGGATGCGGTGGATGGCAGCGCGCTGGACGCGCAGGCCCTGGCCATCACCCGCGACTTTGCCGGCGCCCTGCCCGGCATACGCCGCCTGCTCGACAGCGATGTGATTGCCGCCTTTGAAGGCGACCCGGCCGCACGCAGTGTGGACGAGGTGCTGCTGTGCTACCCCGGCATCCTGGCCATGATGTACCACCGCGTGGCGCACCGGTTGTACGAGTCGGGCGTGCCGCTGCTGGCGCGCATTGCGGCCGAGCTGGCCCATGCCGAAACCGGCATCGACATCCACCCCGGTGCCACGATTGGCCCGGGCTTTTTCATCGACCACGGCACCGGCGTCGTGATCGGCGAGACGGCCGTCATCGGTGAGCGTGTACGCCTCTACCAGGCCGTCACATTGGGTGCCAAGAGCTTCCCGGTCGATGCCGATGGCAAACCCATCAAGGGCCAGCCGCGCCACCCGATTCTGGAAGACGAGGTCGTCATCTACGCCGGCGCCACCGTGCTCGGCCGCATCACCGTGGGGCGCGGCGCATCGATCGGCGGCAATGTCTGGCTCACGCATGACGTAGCCCCCGGCACCCACATCACGCAGGCCACCGCACGCCAGGACATCAAAGCAGCCTGACACCAACGCAACCCCTTTTCACGTTCCCTTTTTTAACCCCGGAGACCTTTATGTCAGAGCCCCTTCCCAGCCAATCCGCGCTCAGCGACAGCGCCGCGCGGCAACTCGCCAACGCCACCAAGACCGTCCCCATTCTGTCCACCATCAGCCCGCGCTGGCTGGTGCACCTGCTGCAATGGGTGCCCGTGGAAGCCGGCATTTACCGCCTCAACAAGGTCAAGAACCCGCAAGACGTGCTGGTGGCCTGCGCCAAGCGCGACGAGTCCGAACTGCCGCAAACCTTTGTCGATTACGAAGACACACCGCGCGAGTATTTCCTCAACGCCGTCTCCACCGTGCTGGACGTGCACACCCGCGTCTCCGATCTGTACAGCAGCCCGCATGACCAGATCAAGGAACAACTGCGCCTGACGATTGAGACCATCAAGGAACGCCAGGAATCCGAGCTGATCAACAACCCCGACTACGGTTTGCTGGCATCCGTCGCACCGGATCAAATCATCTACCCGCTGACCGGCGCGCCCACACCGGACGATCTGGACGAGCTGCTCACCAAGGTCTGGAAAGAGCCCGCCTTCTTCCTGACCCACCCGCTGGCCATTGCTGCCTTCGGCCGCGAATGCACGCGCCGTGGCGTGCCGCCGCCCACCGTGAGCCTGTTTGGTTCGCAGTTCCTGACCTGGCGCGGCGTGCCGCTGATCCCCAGCGACAAGGTGCCCGTAGCCGATGGCAAGACCAAGATCATTCTGGTGCGCGTGGGCGACAAGCGCCAGGGCGTGGTCGGCGTGTTCCAGCCCGGTCTGGCCGGCGAACAAAGCCCCGGTCTGTCGGTACGTTTCATGGGTATCAACCGCAGTGCGATTGCCTCTTACCTGATCAGCCTGTACTGCTCGCTGGTCGTCCAATCCGACGACGCGCTGGCCGTGCTGGAAGATGTTGAAGTGGGCAAGTTCCATGACTATCCAGACACCTACAAATAATCTGCCGGGGGGAACTCCCCCTGCAGGCTTGCCCGACATCGCCATGCTGACGCAGTTGGCCGGCGCCTTCTTCTCGGCGCTGCCGGGACAGGCACCGCAATTTCCGTCGGCGGCCCCTGCACCGGCTGGCCTGCCGCAAGCACCTACACCCCCTTCACTGGGCAGTCTGCCGCAGCCCTCGCCACCGGCGTTTGGCAATGTGCAACCGACTGCGCCAGCGCTGGGCGGGGTACCTGCGCCCACAAACGTTCTGCCCGGTGGCAGCTCGCTGGGCCCGGTGGTGCGCGAGCCGCAGTCGCCCGCAGCCTTTCCATTTGGCTCGCCGCCTCCGGGAGCCAATATGGCGCCCACCACGCCACAAAATGCGCTCAACCTGGGCGCATCCACACCATCCCTGGTGCCCCACTCCGCAGCCCCCAACGGCCTGCCCGACAACGCCACCCTGGTAGCGCCTGCCGTGGACAACCGCTTCGGCGCCCAGACACTGGGTGTGCCGCAAGGCGCGGGCACAACCTCGCCGCAATCGGCACCCGCAACTGCGCCATCGAAGCCCACCGCGGGAGGTGCGTCCGTGCCGGCCGCTCCGGGCATTGGTGACTCGGCTGCGGTGACTGCTGGCAGTGCAGCGCTGCTAGCAGACGGTGCTACTGCCCCGGCGCCGGCTGAAGCTTCGCCGTTCTACTTCGTCAACAGCGGCAACGGTTATCCATCCAAGCTGAACGAGTACAGCGTGCCACGCGAAGACCGTGTCACCGCGCATTCCTTCGGGCTGCCCGGTGCCGACGATTTGCGTGCGCTGCTGAGCAACAACCCGCGTATACCGGCTCACGCAAGCGCAGCGCAGCCTGCAAGTTCTGGTTCTGCACCGGTTGCCGGCGGTGCGCAGGCGGCAGGACCCTTCTACTTTCTGGAGCCCCAGCGTGACCCCAACGCTTACGCCGGGCGCGATCCTGAGCTCGACGCCTCACGCCATCCGGCCTTTGACGTCCACGCGGTCCGCCGGGATTTCCCCATCCTGCAGGAACGCGTCAACGGCAAGCAGCTGGTGTGGTTTGACAACGCGGCCACCACACACAAGCCCAAGGCGGTGATCGACCGGATCTCGTATTTTTACGAACATGAGAATTCGAATATCCACCGTGCAGCACATGAGCTGGCGGCGCGTGCTACCGATGCCTATGAAGGCGCGCGTGAAAAAGTGCGCACCTTCCTGGGTGCCGGCAGCGTGGACGAGATCATCTTCGTGCGCGGCGCCACCGAGGCCATCAACCTGGTGGCCAAGACCTGGGGGGTGCAGAACGTGCTGGAGGGCGACGAGATCATCGTCTCGAACCTGGAACACCACGCCAACATCGTGCCCTGGCAGCAACTCGCAGCACAAAAGGGCGCGAAGATCCGGGTGATCCCGGTGGACGACTCCGGCCAGGTCTTGATCGACGAGTACAAAAAGCTCTTGAACGACCGCACGAAAATTGTGGCCGTAACACAGGTCTCCAACGCACTCGGCACCGTGGTGCCAGTCAAAGAGATTGTGGAACTCGCCCACCGTGCCGGCGCCATCGCGCTGGTGGACGGTGCGCAATCGGTCAGCCACATGCGGGTGAATGTGCAGGACATGGGTGCGGACTTCTTTGTGTTCTCCGGGCACAAGCTGTTCGGCCCCACCGGCATTGGTGTGGTCTACGGAAAGCGCGCGCTGCTCGACGCCATGCCCCCCTGGCAGGGCGGAGGCAACATGATTGCCGACGTGACCTTTGAGCGCACCGTATTCCAGCCGCCTCCAAATAAGTTCGAGGCAGGCACCGGCAACATCGCTGACGCGGTGGGTCTGGGTGCGGCCATCGACTATGTGCAGCGGCTGGGCCTGGAAAATATCGCGCGCTACGAGCATGACCTCCTGGCCTATGCCACGCATCTGCTCAAACCGATCCCCGGTGTGCGGCTGATTGGCACGGCCCATGAAAAGGCCAGCGTGCTGTCCTTTGTGCTCAAGGGCTACACCACCGAAGAAGTGGGCAAGGCCTTGAACGACGAAGGCATTGCGGTGCGCTCCGGCCACCACTGCGCGCAGCCCATCCTGCGGCGCATGGGTGTGGAGACCACGGTGCGGCCTTCGCTGGCGTTCTACAACACCTGCGAAGAGGTGGACCGGATGATCGCAGTGGTGCGACGGCTGAGTTCGGCGCGCAGTCACTGAGGATCTGCTGCCCTGCTGTGAAAAAGAGCGACCTGCGGGTCGCTCTTTTTTTGTCTGCGCCCTGCCAGCGCATCGAGCGCCAAGCCGCAGGAAGTGCCGGCCGGATCACCCTGTCAACACCGCTTGTGGTGACGTGCTGCAATTAATCGGGGCTTAACAAAGCGGCGGCATACTGGCGCCGTATTGATAAAAAGGACTCCTGATGAACTTGCAATCCACACCCCGCTACGACGCCCTCAGCCGCGCCTTTCACTGGCTCACGGCCATGGCCGTGAGCATTGCCTTCGTCCTCGGCCCCGAACACTTCGGCCGCCTCATGCGCCAGGGCCTGGACCCTGCCACCCGCAGTGACATCGTCTGGCACGAGACCCTGGGCATCTTTGTGTTTGCGGTAACGCTGCTGCGCCTGGTCTGGGTCGCCTTGCGTCCGGCAGCGCCGCAATCCGAATCCGCTGGCTGGATGGCACTGGCATCCAGGCTGATGCACCTGGCCCTGTGGGCCGTGCTGCTGGCACTGCCCGGCAGTGCACTGCTGGCTCTTGGCAGCGAAGGCCATCCGCTGACACTGCTGGGCGGTGTGCGTGTGGACCAGATGCCGCTGATTGCCAACTCCGTGTTCGCGAAGCTGGCCGACTGGGGTGATGTACACGGCCTGCTGGGCGACGTGCTGATCTGGCTGGCCGGCCTGCACGCGGTGGCTGCGATCTACCACCACATGTTTTTGAAAGATGGCGTGCTCCTGTCCATGTTGCCGGAAAAATTCTCACGCTGAGCCGGTTTCGGCAGGGCCAAGGGGCCAGAATCAGGCGGGCCCACGCATTCGCATGGGCCTGCTTGTATTGGCGGGTTCTGAAAGGAAACAGACCATGCGCTCCATGAAGAAATTGCTATTGACCGCCCTGCTGGTGCTGGGCCCCTGCGTGGGCGTGCAGGCCGATACGGATACGGCGCTCCGGCAGGCCATTGCCAACCCGGGTCGCACGCCGGCCTACGCCGCACGCGACACCTGGCGCCACCCCTATGAGACCTTGACCTTCTTCGGGCTGCGCCCTGACAGCCGGGTGGTGGAGATCAGCCCCGGCGGCGGCTGGTACACCGAAATCCTGGCGCCCTATTTGCGGGACAAGGGGCAGCTGATTCTGGCGGCCGACGACCCGGATTCCACCAAGCCGGAAACCATCAAAAGCCTGGAGCGCCTCAAGGCCAAACTGGCGGCCAGCCCGGACTGGTCCGACCAGGTTCGTATCGGCGTGTTTGCACCACCGGCCCGGCTGGACTACGCCGAGCCCGGCAGCGCCGACCTGGTGCTGACCTTTCGCAATGTGCACAACTGGATGGACCAGGGCGACGCCGGTGTGCGCGCCGTGTTCGCCAGTGCCTACCGCAGCCTGAAGCCCGGTGGCGTGTTGGGCGTGGTGGAGCACCGCTTGCCCGCCGACAAGGCGCAGGACGCCACCAGCAGCACGGGCTATATGCACCAGGCCTATGTGACCCGTATCGCGCAGGAGGCTGGCTTACGCCTGGAGGCCAGCTCCGAGATCAATGCCAACCCCCAAGACAAGGCCGACCATGCGGGCGGCGTCTGGGCCCTGCCGCCTGGCTATGCCAACAAGGAAGTCGACCGGGAGCGCTACCAGGCCATCGGCGAGAGCGACCGCATGACCCTGAAGTTTGTGAAACCCTGAGCCAGGCTTCCCGCGGGCAACTTGGGCATTGGAATGAGCGTGCGCTGAGGTCTCACAAGGGCCACGACACAAGCACGCAACAGGGCGTGGTGGCACGGGCTGCGGTACAAGCAAACGGGGTGCGAGCCGGTCCCGGCCCGGCTGCACTTAGTGCAGCAGCGCCGGTGGTGGGTCTTACTGGCCGAAGTGGCCGTCGGCAATCAGGCGGTCGATCTCGGCCGCAGCGTCCAGGTAGTCCTGTTGCGCATCACCAGGCGCAAAGCCGCGGCGCTCGGCAATGTAGAAGGCGGCCACTTCGATGTAGTTGGCGCGCTGAGCCGGATCCACTACTTTGGCAACCGGTGCTGCCTTTTTCCTGGCAGGCGCCTTGGCCTTGACCACCGGTGCTGCGGTTGCTGCAGCTTTTACGGCAACAGGCTTGGCAGCGACCACCGGGCTTGCAGCCACTTTGGGGGCTGCCTTGGCAGCCAATGTCTTGGCGGCGGGCACAGCCTTGGGTGTAGCCGGCTTGGCCGCCACAGACTTCGCGACAGGCTTGGCGCTAACGGCGGGAACTACTTTGGGGGCAGCGGCGGTTACTGGTTTTTTTGTCGTTGCCATGGTGGGCTCCTGTGTGACATAGGGTGAATGTGCATTGTGGCTAGGACCTTAGCACGTCAAGTTGACGATGATCAACCGGAGTGAAACGTAACCACCACGAAATAGCAATTTGCGGGCCAGGCGCTAACTCTTGCCCTTCCAAGGCACCAGTGCGCCCTCCAGCATTCGCATGGCCAGGGTGAAGCTGAAGGCGCACACCGCAATCACGCCGATGCCGACAAACACCGCGTCGGTGGCCAAAAAGTGCGAGGCCGACATGATCATGAAGCCGATGCCGCGGTTGGCGGCAATCAGCTCGGCGGCCACCAGCGTGCCCCAGCCCACGCCCAGCGCAATGCGGATGCCGGTCAGGATTTCCGGCAGGGCGGAAGGCAGTACCACCTCAAGAAACAGTTGCCAGCGTGTGGCCCCCAATGCGAGCGCGGCATTCACCCGCTCCTGCGGCAGGGCGCGCACGCCGGCCTGGGCCGAGAGAGCTATGGGCGCAAACATGGCCAGCGTCAGCAGGGTGATCTTGGAGGCCTCGCCAATGCCCAGCCAGATGATCATCAGCGGCAAATAGGCCAGTGGCGGCAGCGGCCAGTAGAACTCGATGGGTGTGTCCAGCACGCCCTTGGCCCAGCGGTTCAGGCCCATCAGCAGGCCCACCGGAATGCCCAGCAGCACGGCAATGGCTGCAGCCGAGAGGATGCGCGCCAGGCTGGCCGACACATGCTCCCACAGCGTGGCATTGGCGTAGCCGTCTTCCCAGATGTTTTGCGCCATCGTGATGACTTCGGCCGGTGTGGGCAGAAACAAATGCGGCACCCAGCCGGTCTGCGCCAGCAGCCACCAGAGGCTCAAGATGGCAATGCCGGTGGCCAGGCTGATGCAAACGGTGCGGCCTTCGCCGATGCCAAAGCTGCGCATTTTCACCAGAGTGGGCGTGGGGGTTTTGGCTTCGGGCAGCATGACGGTGGCGCTGGCGTCTATGTGCTGAAACACGGAAAGTTGTGCGGCAAGGTCGGTCATACGTTGGCTAGCTCCTGGTCTTCGGTCTGGTGCACGATGGCGCGGATCTCTTCGCGCAGTTCGGAAAAAACGGGCAGAGTTTTGATGGTGCGGGCATCGCGGTCCCTCGCAAAGCGGCGCACAAAGTCCACCTCAAAACGCGCCACGATGCGCCCGGGGCGCGGCGACATGACGATGACCTGCGTGCCCAGAAACAGCGCCTCTTCAATCGAATGGGTGATGAAGAACACCTGCTTGCCGGTGCGGGCCCACACCGACACCAGCAGCTCCTGCATTTGCTCGCGCGTCATGCTGTCGAGCGCGCCAAAGGGTTCGTCCATCAGCAAAATTTTGGGGTCCGGTGCCAGGGCCCGCGCCAGGCCCACGCGCTGGCGCATGCCGCCCGAAAGTTCATAGGGCGCTGCCTTGGCAAAGTCCTGCAGGCCGACCAGGCGCAGCAAGGCGTGGGCGCGTTCGGTGCGCTCACTGCGCGGCACACCGGCAAACTTCAAACCCAGCGCCACGTTGTCCAGCACCGATTTCCAGGGCAGCAGGCTGTCCTTCTGGAACACCACGCCACGCTCGGCCCCGGGCTGGGTCACCGGTGCGCCGTCCAGCGTGATGCTGCCGCTCGACAGCGGCAAAAAGCCGGCCATGGCGTTGAGCAGCGTGGACTTGCCGCAACCCGAAGTACCCAGCGCGACGACAAAGCCGCCGTTGGGAATATCCAGCGACACGCGGTCCAGCGCCTGCACGGCCCGGCCATCGCGGGCGGCAAAAAAGACACTGGCGTTATCAACTTTCAACATGGGCTGTTCTCGTGGTGGTTTTGCAAGACGCAACGCCGCGCGGTGCTTACCCACCGCGCGGCGTAGAGGGTTTGAAAAAGCGCTTACTTCTTCAGGGATGCGACGGCGGTGGCTGTCACGAACGGGGCGTAACTGGGCAGCACGTCCGAAATCTTCTTCTGCTCTTTCAGGAACACCGAGGTTTCCTTCAGGATCTTGGCAATGCCGGATTTCTCGCCACCGCCCAGCCAGGCATCCGACGCCTGCGCGTTCAGCGGCACCAGATTCAGGTTGAGCAGCCCCGCAGCCTGATCGGCCGGCGTACCACCCAGCAATTTGGCGAGTTGCTTGGCGTTTTCGCTGTCCTTGTTCCAGGCCGCCTTGTCGTGCACAAAGGAATGGGTGTGCTTTTCGATCACGCCGGCAAAGGCCTTGAGGAACTCCGGGTGCTCTTTGGCAAAGGCGCCGGTGGCAACCCAGGCGGAGAAGGTGGGTGCGCCTTTTTCAGCGACTTCCTTGGAGGTGACCAGGACCTTGCCGGTCTTTTTCAATTCGGTCAGCGCCGGGTCCCAGACAAAGCCACCATCGATATCGCCGCGGTTGTAGGCGGCCACGATTTCCGGCTGGGGAATGGCAAACACCTGCACGTCTTTTTCGGTCAATCCCTGGCTCTTGATCAGCGCCAGCAGCTGGTAATGGTCGGTAGACACGGGCGCGGCCGCGAGCTTCTTGCCCTTGAGGTCGGCCACGCTGTTGATGCCGGAGCCGTTGCGCACCACCAGCGCCTCATCGGTGCCGGAGATGGAGGCCAGGTAAAAGGCCTTGACGTCCAGACCGCGTGAGGTGGCAGCGGCGTAGGGGCTGGAGCCCACATAGCCGACCTGCACGTCGCCAGAAGCGATGGCCGCAAAAATTTCGCCACCGGAGTTGAACTTGCGAAAGTCAATCCTGCTGCCGGTGGCTTTTTCAAAGTCGCCGTTGGCAATGCCCAGCGAGGAAGGCAGTGCGTCGGTCTGGTAGGCCACCACCACGGGTTTGTCGGCAGCGGCGGCGCTGAGCGCGCCAGCCAGTGCCAGTGCACCCACGGTGGCGGTGAGCAGTTTTTTTACGATCTTCATATGCGGTGTCCTTTAACAGTTCATCGGTGCGCGAATTTGCGCCCTGAAACAAACTGTAGGGACAGACCCCGGATTGAACAAAGACCGTTTTCAACATTGCATATGTGAATCCTGCAGAAGACGGCTCAGCGCGCGCTCACAGACCGAAGGACTGCCCCAGCGCAAACACCGAGTTGGGCACCATGGGGCGCGGCATCTGGCGTGTGGGCAGGGTCACCGGCATCACGCCCTTGGTGGTCTTGCGCCGCTCTTTCACCTGGAAGCCATGGGCGCGCTGGTCATCGGCCAGGCTCTTGAGCGTGATGGTTTTCATGTGTTCAAACACGGCGGAATTCAGCGAGTCCCACAGCGCCTGGGTATCGAGCACGCCGACGCGCGCTTTGCGCGCACCCTGCAGATCGCCCACTTCCTCGATGGCGCCGATGATGTCGGCCACGGTGATGCTGTCGCCGCGAAAGCCCAGGGCGTAGCCGCCGCCGGGGCCGCGCGTGCTTTCCACCAGGCTGTGCTGGCGCAGCTTGGCAAACACCTGCTCCAGGTAGGACAGGGAAATGCCGTGGCGCAGGGCCAGGTCGGACAGGGGCACGGGGTAGCCTTTTTCACGCAAGGCCAGGTCGATCATGGCGGTAATGGCAAAACGTCCACGGGTACTGAGTCGCATGGTTTTCACTCCTATGTCAGCGCGAAGGCGCTGGTGAGGTTTGAATGTAGGTGGGACAATGCTTCGTGAAAAGTCGTACTTTTAATAATTTCACTTCGGTTTATGCGATGAATTACAAACACCTGCTGTATTTCTGGGTGACCGCCAAGGCCGGCGGCGTGATGCGCGCGGGCGAACAACTGCACACCACCCCGCACACCCTGTCCGGCCAGATCAAGCTGCTGGAGGATTGGCTGGGCCGCAAGCTGTTCAAGAAAGCCGGCCGCAACCTGGAGCTGACCGAAGACGGGCGACTGGCGCTGGGCTATGCCGACCAGATCTTCGCCCTGGGCGCGGAACTGGAAGCGGCCGTGCGCAGCGCCCACGAAGGCAAAAAAGTGCTGGACTTCAAGGTGGGCGTGGCGGACTCGGTGACCAAGTCGATTGCCTACCGGCTGCTGGAGCCGGCGCTCAACGTGACCGAGCCGGTGCGCCTGATTTGCAGCGAAGGCAAGTTCCCGGACCTGCTGGCGCAGCTGGCGCTGAACCGGCTGGACCTGGTGCTCGCCGACGAGCCCATGTCGCGCCGCCTGAGCGTGCGCGCCTTCAACCACCCACTGGGCGGCACGGCCATGAGTTTCTTCTGCACTGCGGCGCTCAAAAGCCAGCTGCAAGGTGACTTCCCGCAATGCCTGAACGGCCAGCCCCTGCTGATCCCCGGCGCCCAGGCCTCGGTGCGCCAGCAACTCGAAGGCTGGCTCACGCGCCACAGCCTGGCACCGCGCATCGTCGGCGAGTTTGACGACGGCGCGCTGATGACGGCCTTCGGGCGCGAGGGGCGCGGCGTGTTCATCGCGCCCAGTGTGATGGAGGCCGAGACGGTGCAGCAGTTTGGCGTGGAGGTGATAGGCCGCAGCGAGGAACTGCGCGACGATTTCTTTGCCGTATCGGTGGAAAGGCGCATCACCCACCCCTGCGTGGTGGCGATTACCGATGCGGCGCGGGGCCAGCTGTTTGGTTAGACCGGCAGGGCATAAGCAAACAACGGATGGTTTGTTCGGCTTTGCGGCCGGGGTGTGCACAATCGGCATCCCACTGGCGTTTTCACGCCGGTTGCCAAACCATTTCTCAGGCTCTTTATGAAACTCAAACACAAGCTGTCCTTGGTTCTTGCCGCCCTGGCACTCACGTCCAGCAACCTGGCTTCAAGCCAAACCCTGCTGAACGCCTCCTATGACGTGGCGCGCGAGTTTTACAAGGACATCAACAGCGCCTTCATCGCCAGCTACAAGAAGAGCAGCGGCAAGGACATCAGAATCGACCAGTCGCACGGCGGCTCCAGCGCCCAGGCGCGCGCCGTCAACGACGGTCTGGACGCCGATGTGGTGACCATGAACACCACCACCGACGTCGAGTTTCTGGCGAATGCCGGCATCGTCGCGAAGGACTGGAAGACGCGCTTCCCACACAACGCCTCGCCCACCTCCAGCACCATGCTGTTTCTGACGCGCGAAGGCAACCCCAAGCACATCAAGGACTGGGACGACCTGACCAAGCCCGGCATCCAGGTGGTACTGGTCAACCCCAAGACCGGCGGCAACGGGCGCATGGCCTATCTGGCGGCTTGGGGTTATGCGCGAAAAAAGGGCGGCACCGACGCCCAAGCTGCGGAGTTTGTCGGCAAGCTGTACAAGAATGTGCCGGTGCTGGCCAAGGGCGGGCGCGACGCCACCACCATCTTCCTGCAACGCAATATCGGCGATGTGCTGGTGACCTTTGAATCCGAAGTCGTCTCCGTGGACCGCGAATTCGGCACCGGCAAGGTGGACGCGGTGCACCCCAGCATCAGCATCGTGGCGGAAAACCCGGTGGCGGTGGTGGAACGCACCGTAGCCAAAAAGGGCACCGCCGATGTGGCCAAGGCTTATCTGAACTACCTGTACACCGACGAGGCGCAGGAGATTGCCGCCAAGCATGCGCTGCGCCCGATCAACCCTGCCATCCTGAAGAAATACGCATCCACCTTCAAGCCGATCCAGTTGTTCACGGTGGAAGAGCTGTTCGGCTCGTTGGCCGAGGCGCAGAAGGTGCACTTCAACGATGGCGGGCAGTTCGACAAGCTGTACACGGTGAAGTAATTCCATTTCCAAATCAACCGTGCACTTCGCCGACCCGCCTGGCCGTGCGTCAGCACTGTCTGCGGCGGGTCTTCGCGTTCACGCTTGATGTAGAAACGGAATAAGTCGCGCCTTACTTTTTACCCTTGCCGGCCAGCACCTTCTTGGTGGATGGCGGCGGCAAGTAGTTGTCGGCCGATACCACCGGCTTGCCGGTTTGACTTTCCAGTTGTTTGCGGGCCCCACGTGCGATACCGCCACCCGCCTTGGCTGCGGTAGTGTTGTCCTCCATTCCGGTGGCATCCGTAGCTTGCGCAATCTGGCGTGTGGACAGCTCAGCAAGCGCGGTAAAAATCAGCTCCGCCTCGGTCATGTGGTCGCGCAGATTGTGGCTGCTCAAACCCTTGGTTTGCTTATGTTCTTTGACGCTGACACCGGCCCATTCCTGGTGGATGATGTTGGTCAGGATGGCGAACTCCCGGCCCGCCTGGATGTCGTGGGCGCTCCAGTAGTCGGTCAGCTTGTTACGGGTTTCCTGCCCGGTCATGCGCTGCTGTATCCATTTTTCGCTGCGTCCATGCTGTTGCCAGGTCTGACGCGCGCGGTCCAGCGACAAGGCGGGGTCTGCCATTTCCTGCATGCGCTCGTATCCGACCTTGGCCAGCCAGAGCTTGATCGGCTCGGCCTTGGGGCTGGGGACTGACTGAACGATGCGCAGCAAACTTTCAGCTGTTGCCACATCGGTCAAGCGCTGTCGTCCATCTGCGGCCGACATTTTCAACTGGTGACAACTTGTCACCAGTTGGCTGCCTTCCTTATCCAAACGCCGCTTAAGCTGGTTCCAGTATTTGCGCGCAGTCAGGTCATCCGCTTGTTGTGTGAGTACCTGCACCACGTCCACGACAGAAAACCACCAGGTTTCCGTGTCTTCGTCATACACGCGGCGTATGGATTGACCGTCAAACTCCGTGGGCAAAATCTTCATGTCTGGCTCCTGGGATGGGCACGCTTGCCCGTCCATAATGATACTGATATTTCATACAGTACCATCTGATTTTGGCCTGCAACAGCCGACTTGGGCGCAAGCACCGCCTGCGCATCGCATGTTGAAAGCAGGGTCTTGCTCGCAATTCGCATAAGCAAACAACGACAAAGTCGTTTGCTTATGCCCCTTGAGTCCGCAGAATCGCGCTCTGGCCACTTTTTGGTGGCCCTTATTTTTTGCCCATGTCCACACTCTCCATTCCACGCCGCGCGCCCAAGCGCGTGTTGCCCGGCTTCAAGCTGACGCTGGGCTACACGCTGTTTTACCTGAGCGTGATCGTGCTGATACCGCTCTCGGCCCTGATCTTCAAGACCTTCACCCTGACCTGGGACCAGTTTGTGCTGGCCGTGAGCAGCCCGCGCGTGATGGCCTCGTACCGCCTGACCTTTGGCGCCTCGCTGATCGCCGCCACGGTGAATGCCGTGTTCGGCCTGCTGGTGGCCTGGGTGCTGGTGCGCTACCAGTTCCCCGGCAAGAAGATCATCGACGCGCTGGTGGACCTGCCCTTTGCCCTGCCCACCGCCGTGGCCGGCATTTCGCTCACCGCCCTGCTGGCCAGCAACGGCTGGGTCGGATCACTCTTGGAACCCTATGGCATCCAGCTGGCCTTTAACCGCAATGGCGTGGTGATTGCACTGATCTTTATCGGCCTGCCCTTTGTGGTGCGCACGGTGCAGCCGGTGCTGGAAGACGCCGAGAAAGAACTCGAAGAAGCCGCCACCTGCCTGGGCGCCACGCGCCTGCAGACCTTCTGGCATGTGATCTTCCCGACCATTGCGCCGGCCCTGCTGACCGGCTTTGCCATGGCCTTTGCCCGCGCCATTGGCGAATACGGCTCGGTGATTTTTATCGCCGGCAACATGCCCATGATTTCGGAGATCACGCCGCTCATCATCATCGGCAAGCTGGAGCAGTACGACTATGCCGGCGCCACCGCGGTGGCCGTGGTGTTGCTGGTGATTTCCTTTGTGCTGCTGCTGGTGATCAATGCCTTGCAAGCCTGGCAGCGCCGCCGCAACGGAGCCTCGTCATGAGTGAACAAAGCACCCCCCTGAGCCAGGCAAGCCTGTCTTCCCCTACAGGGGACAACGCCAGTGGCCCGGCAAAGCCGGTTCCACGGCGTTCCCGCAAGAACACCACAACCACCGAGCCCTTGTGGGTCAAGTGGACCCTGCTGACCATCGCCCTGGGCTTTATCTTCCTGTTCCTGCTGCTGCCGCTGGCCGCCGTGTTCACCGAGGCCCTGCGCAAGGGCGGCGGTGCCGCGTTCGAGGCGTTGAAGGAACCCGACGCCTGGAGCGCCATCCGCTTAACGCTCATCACCGCCGCGATTGCCGTCCCGCTGAATCTGGTCTTCGGCATTGCCGCGGCCTGGTGCATTGCCAAGTACGAGTTCCGTGGCAAGGCCTTCTTGACCACGCTGGTGGACTTGCCCTTCTCGGTGTCGCCGGTGGTGGCGGGCCTGGTCTATGTGCTGATGTTTGGCGCCCAGGGCTGGATCGGCCCCTGGCTGCAGGAACATGACATCAAGATCGTGTTCGCCATTCCCGGCATCGTGCTGGCCACTATTTTTGTCACCTTCCCCTTCATCGCCCGTGAGCTGATTCCGCTCATGCAGGCCCAGGGCACGGAGGAAGAGCAGGCCGCGATTGTGCTGGGTGCCACCGGCTGGCAGACCTTCTGGCATGTGACCCTGCCCAATATCAAGTGGGGCCTGGTCTACGGCGTGATCCTGTGCAATGCGCGGGCCATGGGCGAGTTTGGCGCGGTGTCGGTGGTGTCCGGCCACATCCGCGGCCAGACCAATACCGTGCCCCTGCATGTGGAAATTTTGTACAACGAATACCAGAGCGTGGCCGCCTTTGCCGTGGCCTCGCTGCTGGCCCTCTTGGCCCTGGTCACGCTGGTGATCAAGCAGGTGGTGGAGTGGCGCTTTGAGCGGGAAATGAAAGCCGCCGCAGCCCTTCCCCCCGAACGTCCGCTGACCCCGACATTGCCCGTCGCCACAGCCCAAGCCTGAAACCATTCCAGAATTCCGAGAACGACACCATGAGCATCGCCATTCGCAACGTCAGCAAAGACTTTGGCACCTTCCACGCCCTGCGTGATGTGAGCCTGGACATAGCGTCCGGCGAACTGGTCGCCCTGCTCGGCCCCTCGGGCTGCGGCAAGACCACGCTCTTGCGCATCATTGCCGGCCTGGAGACGGCGGACCAAGGCAACATCCTGTTCAGCGGCGAAGACACCACCGACGTCCATGTGCGCGAGCGCAACGTGGGCTTTGTGTTCCAGCATTACGCGCTGTTCCGCCACATGAGTGTGTTTGACAACGTGGCCTTTGGGCTGCGCATGAAGCCGCGCGCCACCCGCCCCAGCGAGGCCGTGATCAAGCAGAAGGTGCACGAGCTGCTGGGCCTGGTGCAGCTGGACTGGCTGTCCGACCGCTACCCGGCGCAGCTCTCGGGCGGCCAGCGCCAGCGCATTGCCCTGGCCCGCGCCCTGGCCGTGGAGCCCAAGGTGCTGCTGCTGGACGAGCCCTTTGGCGCGCTGGATGCCAAGGTGCGCAAGGAACTGCGCCGCTGGCTGCGCCGCCTGCACGATGACCTGCATGTGACCAGCATCTTTGTCACCCACGACCAGGAAGAGGCGCTGGAAGTGGCTGACCGCGTGGTGCTGATGAACAGCGGCAAGATCGAACAGATCGGCTCGCCGCAAGAGGTTTGGGACCATCCCGCCAGCCCCTTTGTCTATGGCTTCCTGGGCGACGTGAACCTGTTCCACGGCCGCGCCCACGAGGGCGAGATGCTGATCGGTGAAGACCAGCAGGGTGTGCGCCTGCAAAGCCCGGAGCACAGCGCCACCCAGGACAGCAAGGCCTTTGCCTACGTGCGTCCGCACGATCTGGATGTGCGGCGCTACAAGCCCGGCGAGCAAAGCGGCATCGGCGCCTACCAGCCCCAAAGCGGCATCCCAGCCAAGCTGGTACGCGCCATTGTGGTCGGCCCGATAGCCCGCCTCGAATTGCTGCCGCTCGACGCCTCGACCGCCGGCAGCGGCGACATCATCGAGGCGCAGATCGGCGCGCAACAGTACGCCGTCGACGGCTTCAAGGAAGGCGAAGTGCTGGTGCTGACGCCGCGCAAGGCGCGGGTGTTTGTGGCCTGAGGGCAAGCGGGTTGCTTGCAATGCACTTTGACAGCATATATGCTGTCAACAATGATTCCGCTGGTGATTGATACCAATGTCTTTGTGGCCGCATTGCGCTCTTCGCAAGGCGCGTCACGGGATGTCATCCGTCAGGCGTTGACGGGTAAATTTCAAGCCTTGTTTGGCAATGCGCTGTGGTCCGAATACCAGGATTTGCTCGGTCGGCCTGTTTGGGGCGAGCAGACCACGACCATGGAACGCCAACAGATAGTGGCTGCACTCGCCAAACAGGGCCGCTGGGTCACCGTGTATTACGGCTGGCGCCCTAATTTGCCGGATGAAGCCGATAACCATCTGATCGAGTTGGCGCTCGCCGGTGGAGCGAAAGCCATCGTCACGCACAACCTGCGTGACTTGCAGGGAGGGGAATTGCGACTGGGGTCCTTGCGGGTGTTAACGCCTGCGCAATGTTTGGAGGAATGGAAATGAGCACCTTAACCATCCGATTACCGGACGACACGGCCGCACGCCTGAAATCATTGGCGCAGAGTCGGGGCCTGAGCATGAACAAACTAGTGGAGCAATTGAGTGCCCATGCGCTGTCTGCGTGGGACACGGAGAACCACTTTCGTGCCATGGCTGCAACCGGCAATGTGGCGCAGGCTCTGGGCATTTTGGATCGGCTGGATGCGCGTGACGCGGCAGCAGAAAAGCAGCCCGCCTAACGGCATCAGTCTACAACCCGCAACCGCGCAGAATCAGCCCCACCACATGCTCGGTAGCCCGCGCATAGTCCTTGGGCCCCAGCGATTCCGTGCCCAGCACGGCACTGACCTGCACATCAAAGTCGGCATAGGTTTGCGTGGCGGCCCAGATGGTGAAGAACAGATGGGTGGCGTCCACCGGCGCCATGCGGCCGGCGTCTATCCAGCCCTGCACCACGGTGGCTTTGTCGATGACGAGCTGGCGCAGTTCGGTGCTCAAGAGTTCTTTGACCACCGGCGCGCCGTGCAGCAGCTCGTTGGCAAAGACCTTGGAGCCATCCGGCCGCTGGGCTGACAACTCCATCTTGGCGCGTATGTATTGTTCCAATGCCGCGCGCGGCTCCGCGTCTTGCGTAATGCCATGCGTGGGCACCAGCCAGTCATTCAGGATGCGGGCGAGGACTGCGCGGTACAGCACGTCCTTGCTGCCGAAGTAGTAATGCAGATTGGCTTTGGGCAGGCCGCTGCCCTCGGAGATGGCGGCCATGGTGGCGCCACTGAAACCCGTGCGTGCAAACACGCGTTCTGCGGCCAACAAAATAAGGGCCTCATTCGTCTGGCGAATCAGGCCCTTGGAGGAGGCCTCCGGCCCGGTTGCCCGGGCGGAGGTTTGAGCGGCCTTGGCTGTCAAAGTCATCCGCTCTTTCATCACTTACTTCTGCGCAGCTTCCCACACCGCATGGGTGTAGGCGGCCTTGCCCGGATCTTTCTTGATCACGGGGTCGCTGCCACCGGTCAGCAACACCTTGATGGTGCGCTCAAAGGCGGCGGGTTCCAGGTAACCAATCTTCTTGGTGCCGGCATTGCTGATCAGCTTGGCCACGTTTTCCATCTGGCGCTTTTGCACCTTCAGGCTGGAGCTGCCGGAGCTGTCGGCGGCCAGCACGGCCTTGGCCGCACCTTCGGGGTCTTTCACCGCAGCGTCCCAGCCCTTGAGCGTGGCTTTCAGGAACTTGCCCATGCGGGCGACAAAGGCCGCGTCCTTCAGGTTGGGTTCCAGCACATAGAGGCCGTCTTCCAGCGTGGACACGCCCTCTTTTTCATAGAAGAAGGTGACCAGGTCTTTTTCCTTCACACCCGCGTCCACCACCTGCCAGTACTCGTTGTAAATCATGGTGGAGATGCAAGCCGCCTGGTCCTGCAACAGCGGGTCCACATTGAAGCCCTGCTTGAGGATCTTGATATCGGAGTCGGTCTTCAGGCCCAGCTTGTTCATCCAGTTGAGGAAGGGGTATTCGTTGCCGCCGTACCAGACGCCCAGGGTCTTGCCCTTGAAGTCTTTGGGCGTGGCCACGCCGCTCTTCTTCTTGCAGGTGAGCATCAGGCCGGACTTGTCGAACACCTGGGCCACGTTGACCAGCGGCACACCGGCTTCGCGCGAGGCCATGGCAGAGGGCATCCAGTCGACCACGATGTCGGCCTGCTTGCCAGCCAGCACCTGGGTGGGGGCGATGTCGGGGCCGCCCGGCTTGATGGTGACGTCCAGACCGGCGTCCTTGTAGAAGCCCTTGGCAGCGGCCATGTAGTAGCCGGCAAACTGGGCTTGCGGCACCCACTTCAGCTGCACGGTGACGGCTTCATTGGCGAGCGCGCCGGCGCTGGCGGCGACGCCGCACACAGCCAGCACCGCAGCCATCAGGCGACTGGTGATCTTGGGGGAACGAATCATGGGGAACACTCCTTCAGGGTTAAAGAATCAACACAGGACAACACACAAAATTTATTGAGCGCCGCGAATCGACGGGTGCCAGAAAGCCGCCCTGCGCTCCAGCGCCACCAGCAGGGCATAGGCCAGCGAACCGGTCACCGCCGCCACCACGATCGCGCCCCAGACCAGAGGCATGTTCATGCGCGCGGCCTCGGTGGAAATGCGAAAACCCAGGCCGCTGGTGGGCGAGCCAAAGAACTCGGCCACGATGGCACCGATCAGCGCCAGCGTGGCGTTCACCTTGAGGGCGTTGAAGATATGCGGCAGGGCCGAGGGCAGGCGCAGCGCCACCAACGTGCGGCTGTAGCTGGCGGCGTAGCTGTACATCAGCTCGCGCTCCAGCTTGCCGGCCGCCTTGAGCCCGGCCAGCGTGGACACCAGCATGGGGAAGAAGGTCATCAGCACCACCACGGCCGCCTTGGACGGCCACTCAAAACCGAACCACATCACCGCAATCGGCGCTACCGCCACCAGCGGTATGGCGCTGGTGAGGGAGGCCACCGGCAGCAGGCCACGCTGCAAAAACGGCATGCGGTCAATCGCCACGGCCACGGCGAAACCCAGGCCGCAGCCCATGGCCCAGCCGATCAGCACGGCCTTGCCGACGGTCTGCACAAAGTCGCCCCAGAGCTTGGGCGCATGCTCAGCCATGGAGGCCAGCACGAAGCTGGGCGCGGGCAGCAGTACGCGCGACACGTCCAGGCAGCGCACCAGCACTTCCCAAAAGAAAACCACCCACAGGCCGAATACGGCGGCGGTCAGCGTGCCGGCCCAGCGGCCTTCGAGCGCGGCGGTGCGGTAGATGCTGAACCCGGCCAAAGCGGCAAGCAACAGAATGGCGGGCCAGAACAAGGGCGAGGCGCCGGCTTGCAGCCAGGTGCTTACGGCCGCATCTGAAACTGCGGCACCATCGACGCTGGCAGTTGCAGCTGAGGCAGCGCCTGCTGCGGCGTTCACAACGTCGCTCATGCCACACCCCCGCGGTTGCGCAAGACCATGCGCTCCACCAGCGCCACCGACGCGGTCAGCGTCAGACCCAGCAAAGCCGACATCACCAGCGCCGACCAGATCTGCGTGGTCTGCCCGTAGTAGGAGCCGGTGAGCAGGCGCGCACCCAGACCGGACACGGCACCGGTAGGCAGTTCAGCCACCATGGCGCCGACCAGGCCGGCGGCCACGCCCACGCGCAGAGCCGGGAACAGAAACGGCAGGGCTGCGGGCATGCGCAGCAGCCACAGGCTTTGCCAGCGGCTGGCCGCGTAGGTGTGCATCATCTCGGTCTCCATGGTTTGCGGCGAGCGCAGTCCGGCCACCATGGCCACCGTGACCGGGAAGAAGCACAGGTACATGGCGATCACCGCCTTGGGCGCCACGCCGGAAAAACCCAGCGTGCCCAGAATCACCAGCACGATGGGGGCAATCGCCAGCACCGGCACGGTTTGCGAGGCCACGATCCAGGGCATGAGCGCGCGGTCCAGGGTGCGGCTGTGCACGATCAGGATGGACAGCAGCAGCCCCAGCGCCGTGCCCATGACAAAACCGATCAGGGTGCTCTGCCCGGTGACTGCCACGTGGAAGAGCAGGTTGCGCGGGTTGTCCACCGGCCACTCGGTCAGGCTCTCATAAAAGTCGATTGCCACCTGGTGCGGCGCCGGCATCAGCGGGCGCTCCATCGACATGGTGGCTTCGAACAGTTCGCGCTGGGTGTAACCGGCATCGGAATCCAGCACGCGCTCAATCGCGCCGGGCGCATTGAGCCGCCAGGCCGCCACATACCAGGCCAGCAGCACGCTCAGCAGCACCACGGCGACGGGCAGGCCCTGGTGCCAGAAGCGTTGCAAAGGAGACTTCTTGCTATGCATGGCGATCATCCGACAAAGCTTCGCACAGTCCATGCGCCAGCGACCCACTCGAAGAGGGGGAGCGTGGGGGTTCTATTTCAGCCATGGTGGCCGTCCGCCAAGGCCTCGCGTACCTCATGCGCCAGCGCCATGAACTCGGGCGTGTCGCGCAGGCCCAGATGGCGCTCGTCCGGCAGCGGTGAATTAATCACCTTGACGATGCGCCCCGGGCGCGGCGACATCACCACGATCTTGGTCGACAGGTACACGGCTTCCGCAATCGAGTGGGTGACAAACACCACGGTGCGGCGCTCGCGCTGCCAGAGTTGCTGCAGTTGTTCGTTCAACCGGTCGCGGGTGATTTCGTCCAGCGCACCAAAGGGTTCGTCCATCATCAAAATCCTGGGCTCAAACGACAGGGCGCGCGCAATCGACACGCGCTGCTGCATGCCGCCCGAAAGCTGCCAGGGGTATTTGCCCTCAAAGCCCTTGAGGCCCACGCGCTCCAAGTGCTCGATGGCGATCTGCTTGGCCTCGGTGCGGCCCCTGCCCTGGATCTGCAGCGGCAGGGTCACATTGCCCAAAACAGTGCGCCAGGGGAACAAGGCGGGTGCCTGGAACACATAGCCATAGGCCCGCGCCAAACGCGCCTCATGCGGCGAGACACCATTGACCAGCACCTGCCCGGCGCTGATGTGCTCCAGGTCGGCAATCACCCGCATCAGGGTGGTCTTGCCGCAGCCGGAGGGGCCGATGAGAGAGACGAATTCCCCTTCGGCGATGTCCAGATCAATGTCGCTGAGTGCGTGCACCGGCGTGTCCGCGGTTTGGTACACCACGCTGGCGTTTTGCACTTGAACAGCCAGCCGGGAGGCGTCTGCGGAGCGAGTCGTTTCTGTTTTAGTCATTGGCGCAAGGGTGCACTACTTTGAGGCCTGGGAACATAAGTTAACCAATTGGTCAACTTATGTGCCGATACTAGCCATTTTCATGCCAAGAGCGCCACTGGGGTTTGTACTGTGCCGTGAGTACGGCCCGGGTATCAGATCAGTTCTCTGCGGATCGGCTCTGCGACGTGCAGATAGCGGGTAAACAGATCGCGCGGCGGGGCAATGGAGACTGCATTGAGCAAACGCGCGAGTGTTCCCCGGTGGTAGCCCCCATGGGTGATGACGTGCAACAGCATTTCCTCGCGCGTCATGCAGCCGGTGTCGCCGTCGGTAAAGGTAAAGCACACGGTTTCAGACAGTTGCTGCGGCGTGGCCTGGGCCAGGTACTGCGCGTACCAGGCATCGGTTGCCGCAACGGCTGCCTGCAGGGTCGACAGCTTGGGGGTCTCTGCGGTTTGGGTTGTCCGGTAACCATGGGGCTCACCCAGCATATGGGCACGAAAAATCCGGTCCACCACATACATGTGGTTCATGGTTCGGATCGCGCTGTGCAGGGCGTTCGGATGCAGGTCGGCCGAGATTTTGGACAGTGCGTGGAATAGTTCGGTAGAAGCCCAGGCTTTGTAGGCGAACAGTGCCGTCAGTGCAGAGGTGGACATAGTGATGCGGCGCGCAGGGAACAGGCGAAGGCTGCTTACTGCCCGCTGAGCTGGCGCAGGGCACCTGCCCAGTCTTCCAGGTGGTAGGTGGTCTGGATGCGGGCGTCGCGGATGGTGTGGATATCGATGCTCATGATGCAGAAGGCTTTGCCCGTATGCGGCACACCAAAAAATTCGCCCGCCGGCGTGCCCCGGCCCTCGCCACGCACGACCACGCGGTCACCGGCCAGCAGCACTTCCGATACGCGCCACTGCAGGTCAGGCACAGCCTGGTGTGTGCCGCGTAACAGCCCGATAAATGCCGGCTTGTCGGCGTACACGGTATCGCTGGAATAGTTCCTCCAGCTCGGGGCAAGCAGGGTGTCCAGCGTGGCTGGATTGCCCGTTTTCGCGTCAAAAACGGCGTAGTAGGCGGCGATGATTGCGTGAACTTTTTCGTTGTGGTCCATGGTGTGCTTCTGGTAAGGCGGGGTCAGTTGAGGGGAGGAAGAGATCTGGCGTTTGAAATCGGCGGCCACCAGGATGAATGGGCGCTGGGCGCAACTTCATCGAAAATCTGCGTCAAGGGCAGACCAAACACCGCTTGTATCGCCGCGTGGTCCGGCAAGGCCCCGGCCTGCCAATGCAGCAGGCGAATACCGGCGGCGGCGCTGGCGCGCTGTTTGATCCGGTCGGACTCCGGGACATCGCTTTTAGCGCGCGCCTTGCCGGTCAGTTCAATCGCTGCCAGCACGGTGGCATCCGCGCTGCAGAGCACGAAGTCGTATTGCAGGCCGCGCAGGCGCTGGCTCCAGGTGGCAGCGTCAAAGCCGCGCCGCACCCCCAGCACCGCGCAAAGCGGCACGCGGCTCAACACCATGTGCCCGGGCAAGGCCTGCACCAGTCGCTGGTACAGCACCTGCTCAGGGCTGGCCAGGGGCTTTCTCTGGAAGAACGGCCACTGCACATCCGCATCGCGCCATGCGTTGCGGCGCAGGGACACAAGCCAGGCCAGGACCGCACAAAGCAGCAGAACAACAAGAAGTGCGGGGAGCGTCAAGTGCGCAAACTTTCGTTCAATCAAAAGGGGGGTAAGGCGCAAAGTCTGCGGTCTTACCCCAACCAAGTCTTGATCGAATGTTGATCAACCCCGCAGCGGTGAAGGCATGCAAGGCGGCTCACACCCTGCACCTTTGATGTGGGAATGGAATCAGCTCAAGCGCGTTTGCGCCTGGGCTTGCAAGGTGGTGTTGAACTGTTCCGGGCTGTGGCCCTGCGCCAGTGCGCTGCGCATCAGGTCCTGCTGACTTTGCGGCGCCAGGCCGCCGACGGGCGGATCGCGGTCCAGGTTGGTCGGGAAGGCATAGCCCTCGGCGCTGGCGGCCACGGCGGCGGCCAGATCGTCTGCAGACATGTGACCGCTGCTCTGCGCCTGCAACAGGCCGGGATACAGCGCCTGCGCCATGCGCACCCGATCCACCGTCTCCATGCAGCGGCCAAAGGCGGAGGAGACCTGCAGCAGATTGGCCATGCGGCGGATGTCGGCCGAGCGGTTGTGGCCGGCCGCGTGCATGAGCGCCGGGTTGAAGAAAATGCCATCCCCTTTCTTCAAGGGCAGCTGTACATGGTGCTGGTCAAAGTATTCCTGGAACGCCGGCAGGCCCGCCACCAGATAGCCCGCCTCGTACTTTTGCGAATGCGGCAGGTACAGCGTGGGGCCGCTTTCCAGCGGCATGTCCACATGGGCCACGGCGCCCTGCAGCGTGAGCAGGGGCGAGAGCTGGTGCACATGGACCGGGAAGCGCTCGGCCCCTGCGGCAGTAAAGAAGCCCAGGTGGTAGTCGCGGTGCGCGGTTTGCGCCGCGCCGCCGGGGTTGACGCTGTTGATCTGGGAGGTGATCTGGTAGGCCGGCCCCAGCCAGGCCTCAAAAACGGTGGCCAGCAGGGCATTGCCGTAGTAGGCGGCAAAGACATCGGGGGCGCGCAGACAGAGCTTTTCCAGCGCGTTCCAGACCCGGTCGTTGGCGCCGGGCTTGGCAAAGTGGTCACCACCCTGGCCGGCAGCGCGGGATTCTTCGATGAGCGCGCGAAACGCCACACTGGCCGCGTCCACCACGGCCGTATCCGGCATCAGTCCCTGCACCACCAAGACGCCGGGACCACTGCGCCACACCTGCGCCCACTCGGCCATCAATTGCTGGCGCCAGCCCAGCGGGTCCGTGGATGCGGCCTGGGCCGTACGCAAGGCCACGCCGTCATATACCGGCACACCCTGGAGAAGGGCCGTAGCCTGCGGGCAGTCCTGCGCCTGGGTGGGCGTCTGTACCAGAGCGTCCAGATCGGACAACTGGCACTGATCGGCGCGCAACCAGCCGGTGGTGGCAAGGCGGCTGGAGGACTCAAGGGCATAAGGGTTCATAAAGGACACCTGTGTGATGCAAGTCAATGGAAGGAAGTTGCAGTGTAGGAAGCGCAGCATTGCCGTGCGGTCTTAAAACACCTCAGAAACACCTCAGAAATGGACGGCTTGCGGCACAATGAAACCATTCTTCTGCCGTGTATCGCGTTCTGCGCCAGCCCACACCATGTCCCACCCGCATCTGCTCAAAGCCATTGCCCTGCAAGCCGGTGTCAGCCTGGCCACGGTGGACCGCGTGGTGCACCAGCGCCCCGGCGTGCGCGCCCACACCGTGCGGCGGGTAGAGCAAGCCCGCTCCGAGCTGGAGCGGCAAAGCGCCCAGGTCGGACTGCAGGGCCGCAAGTTCATGCTGGATGTGGTGGTGCAGGCCCCGGAGCGCTTTACGCACGTGGTGCGCGACGCGCTGGAGCGCGAGATGCCACTGTTGCACCCGGCTATATTGCGCGCCCGCTACCAGATGGGCGAGTCCATGGAAGTGGCGGAGCTGGTCGCCGCACTGGACAAGATCGCCGCGCGCGGCAGCCACGGCGTGCTGCTCAAAGCGCCCAACGATGCACGGCTGGTCGCAGCGGTGGCGCGGCTGCAGGCCAGGGGCATACCGGTGGTGACACTGGTGACCGATCTGCCGGACTCGGCACGCCTGGCCTATGTGGGCATGGACAACCGCGCGGCCGGCCAAACGGCCGCCTATCTGCTGGGCCAATGGCTGGGCGCGGACCAGCGCGCCGGGGTGCTGGTGTCGCTGAGCAGCACACGCTTTCGTGGTGAGGAGGAGCGCGAGGCAGGGTTTGCCGGGGCGCTGCGCGAGCGTTACCCGCTGCTGCAGGCGGTCGACGCCAGCGAGGGCCTGGGCCTGCACGCGGCCACCGCTGCCCTGGTGCGGGAGCGGCTGCGCCAGTGGCCACAGGTGTGCGCGGTGTATTCCATAGGCGGCGCCAACGCCGCCATCCTGCAGGCCTTTGCCCAGGCCGGGCGGGTTTGCAAGGCATTCATAGGCCACGACCTGGATGCCGATAACCTGGCATTGCTGCGCACTGGGCAACTCAGCGCCGTGCTGCACCACGATCTGGCGCACGACATGCGCATGGCCTGCCTGCACCTCATGCGCGCCCACGGCGTGGGGCCGACACAGACACCGGCCACGCTATCCGGCGTGCAGGTGGTGACGCCGTTTAACGTGCCGGTTTAAGAGGCAGCGGCCATGCGCTCGCTCTTCCAGTACACATCGTCGCCCACCGTGCCATCGGTGCGATGGCGGTTCAGGGCGCGGCTCAAGACAAACAACAGGTCGGACAGGCGATTGAGGTACTGGCGCGGGTTTTCTTTCAGGGCTTCTTCATTGCCCAGGGCTACCAGCGCACGCTCGGCGCGGCGCGCCACGGTGCGGCAGACATGGGCCAGCGACGCGGCACGGGTGCCGGCGGGCAGGATGAATTCGGCCAGGCGCGGCAGCTGGGCGTTGTATTCCTCCAGCGCCTGGTCCAGCGCCAGCACCGCTTCGGGCTTGAGCAGCTCGTAGCCGGGAATCGACAACTCGCCGCCCAGGTTGAACAGCTGGTGCTGGATCTCGACCAGCAGGGTGCGGATGCCCTCGGGCATGTCTTCACACAGCAGCACGCCGATATGCGAATTGAGCTCGTCCACATCACCCATGGCGTGCACACGCAGGCTGTTCTTGGAGACGCGGGTGTTGTCGCCCAGGCCGGTGGTACCGGCATCCCCGGTGCGGGTGGCGATTTGTGTGAGGCGGTTTCCCATTTCGGTGCGTCCTTGAATCAAAACCAGATTATTGACGCATAAACCGCCGCACGCAGCCTCCACAGCCGATCCCCTTGTGCCGCAAGCGACAGCCCGCGCCACAGGCCTCACGCGGGAAGCTCTGCACGCCGTGAACTTCGCGGGCCCGGCCAGCGAGGCCACCGCCAAAACACCATCGGATGCCCATGCAAGGCTTGCAGGGACATTCTGTGTTGCCAGCTGGGTATCGCGGTGGTCACCCTCAAAGCGCAACCAGCGGCGCCCGGTACACCCAGACCCTTTTGCCGCCGGGTGTGCGGTAGTGGGCTGTTGCAAGCAGATGCGTGGCTTCAAAGTCCAGGCTCACCAGCCACGCACCCTCGCGCAGCTCCGCCGCCTTGATCACGGCGCGCGTCATGCTCTCGGGCCGCTGGAACAAATACACCAGGTCGTAGCCCGACCAGTCGGCCAGCCAGATGTCGCCGTGGCGCACCCTGGCCCAGGGGCAGCGCAGCGCGCTCACACACCGCAGCGGCCAGGAGAACTCCAGGCCGTGGCATTCGGCTTGGGGGTAAGCAGCATGCAAGGCCTTCAATCCATGGCCCGCACCGCAGCCGGCATCCAGAATCCGGGCTCCGGCGGGAAGCGGTGCGTGGTGCGGCAATTCCTGCAAGGCATCCCAGGGTGTTGGAAAGACCGGCGCGTCGCGCCAGGCATTGATGGGATAGACCAACAGAAGAAGGGCCAGCGGCACCAACCAGGACCAGGCCGGCAGGGGCGTAGCGCCGGAAGTGACCAGGGTCATGGCCAGTGACAGCGGAAAGCCCGCACCGATCAGCAGGCGGCGCCACCAGGTCTCGCCCCACAGGCTGCAAGCCACACCGAGGGCCGATGCGGCGCCCAGGGCAAAACCGGGTGCGACGCCCTGCCCGGCCATCAGCTTGAACAACAGCCAGGCCAGCAACCAGGCCAGTGCGGCGGGCAGCGGCCATTGCCAATGGCCCGGCCACCCCTTGCTTGCGGCGGGCATGGGCAGACCCTAGCGGCTGACGCCGGGCGACAGGCGTTCGATCAGGCCGTTGAGCTCCTCTAACGAGCCAAACTGGATCACCACCTCGCCCATGTCTTCCATGCGGCCGTTGCGTTTGACACGCTTCTTGATACGCACGTCCACCTGGGCCATCAGCAGGTCGGACAGTTCTTCTTCCACGCGCTTGAGGTCGCGCGACTTCTCTTTTTTGGGCTTGGGGCTGGTGAGTGAAAACTCGGCACTGAGTTTCTTGACCAGGCTTTCCGCCTCGCGCACCGAGAACTTCTTGGTGGCGATCTGGCTGGCTGCCGTGATCTGGGTGGCGCGGTCCAAGGCCAGCAGAGCACGGGCGTGGCCCATGTCGATGTCACCGGCCATGAGCATGGTCTGCACCGGGTCGGCCAGGTTCAAGAGGCGCAGCAGGTTGCTGGCGGCGCTGCGCGAGCGCCCTACCGCCTGGGCGGCGGTTTCGTGGGTCAGGCCGAATTCCCGGATCAGGCGCTGCAGGCCCTGTGCCTCTTCCAGCGGATTGAGGTCTTCACGCTGCATGTTTTCGATCAGCGCCATGGCGGCTGCGGCCTGGTCCGGCACATCGCGCACCAGCACCGGCACGCTGTCCAGCCCGGCCAGTTTAGCGGCGCGGAAGCGCCGTTCACCGGCAATGATTTCGTACAAGGGGCGCGGCGTACCGCCGCTGGCCGCGCCACCCGGGTCCGCTGCCTGGCGTTTGGCCAGCGCCTGCTCGTCGCTCAGGCGGCGCACCAGAATCGGCTGCATGATGCCCTGTGCCTTGATGCTCTCGGCCAATTCGTACAAGGCGCCCTCGTCCATGTGGGTGCGCGGCTGGTACTGCCCGGCCACCATGTCGTCCAGCAACAGGGTGCTGGGCAGATCGGGCGTTGCGGCGCTGCCGTCCAGGTTGATGGCTTCCTTGACCTTGGGGCCCAGCAATGCTTCCAGACCCATGCCCAATCCCTTGGGTTTTTTGGTGGCCATAGTGTGTGTTCCTTGTTAGCTTGGGTTGGATGGGGTGTCTGTGGACCTGCAGTCCATGAGCCGGGCCAGCAGGGCGCGCCCTTCAGGCCAGTCGCCCAGGCCGGAGTCGGCGTTGATGTGACCGCGCGCGCCGTAGTCGATGAACTCCGAGCCCCAGACCTTGGCAAATGCGTCGGCACGCGCAAAGCTGCAATACGGGTCGTCCTGGCTGCCCAGCAACATGCTTCTGAACGGCAGCTTCGTTGAAGGCACCGGCGACCAGCTTTTCAGTGCGGCCTGCAGTTCCGGCCGCTCCGGGTCGCCCGGTGCCACCAACAGGGCACCGGCCACCAGATGGGTATTGCGCGAATGCGAAGCCCAGGCGGCCGTCAGCAAGCAACCCAGGCTGTGGCAGACCAGCACGCTGGGGCCGGACTGCGACAGCAGCACGTCTTCCAGGCGCGCAATCCAGTCGCCCCGCAGCGGGCGCATCCAGTCGTGCTGCTCCACCCGCACATCGCCATACAGCGCCTCCCAGCGGCTTTGCCAGTGGGCCGGGCCGGAGCTTTGCCAGCCGGGCAGAATCAGGAGGTTGGGGGTCGGCATGGGTTATGGGGCTTGATTAATACGCTATTAATTAGATAGCAAACGGGGGCGATTTCGAGGTGCTGGCCTACATCGTCTCGATGCGCCCCACCATCTCCTGGGCAAAGGCGACAAAGGCCTGTGCGCCTTTGGAGTGGATGTCAAACACCACCCCGGGCACACCGTAGCTGGGCGCTTCGGCCAGGCGCACATTGCGCGGAATCACGGTGTTAAACACCTTGTCGCCAAAGTGGCCCTTGAGTTGCTCGCTGACCTGCTGCTGCAGGGTGATGCGCGGATCGAACATCACGCGCAACAGGCCGATGATCTGCAAATCGTCGTTGAGGTTGGCCTTGACCTGCTTGATGGTGTTGACCAGGTCGGTCAGGCCTTCGAGGGCAAAGTACTCGCACTGCATGGGCACGATCACGCCATGGGCGCAGCACAGGCCGTTGAGGGTGAGCATGGAGAGCGACGGCGGGCAGTCGATCAGCACGAAGTCGTACTCGGTCTCCACCGCGGCAATGGCAGCCTTGAGGCGGCGCTCGCGCCGCTCCACTTCCACCAGTTCCACCTCGGCCCCGGCCAGTTCGCGGTTGGCACCCAGAATGTCGTAACCGCAGCCGGCGCTGATGAGTTTTTCACTTTGCACACGCGCCTCGGCAATCGAGGCCGACTCCAGCAGCACGTCGTAGACCGTGAGTGCGAGCTTGCGCTTGTCCACCCCGGAACCCATGGTGGCATTGCCCTGTGGGTCCAGGTCAATCATCAGCACGCGCTGTCCGACCTTGGCCAGGCCAGCGGCCAGATTGACCGTGGTGGTGGTCTTGCCCACCCCGCCCTTTTGGTTGGCTACGCAGAATATTTTTGCCATGTGCTGGGTGGTTCCTGCCGGTGTTGCGTTCACGTCTGAGTCTGTCATTTGGAGAGTGCCAGTTTGATGCCAAAGCCAACCAGGAACAGCCCGGCCACTTTTTCCAGCACCCGGCCGATCAAGGGGTTGGCGCGTACGCGCTCAGCCAGAAAGTGCGTCAGCAGGGTGGCGCCCAGTCCGTACAGGAAGGTAAGCGTGGCAATGGTTGCGGCCATGAAGGCGTAGGTGACCAGTCCCTGCTGACGCACCGGGTCCACAAACAGCGGGAAGAAGGCCATGTAAAACAGGATGGCCTTGGGATTGAGCAGGGTGATCATCAGCGCCTGGCGCAGGTAGTGGCGCGGCTTGATGTTGATCACCGGGGCAGCGCCCGGTTTGGCCAGCAGCATCTTGATGCCCAGCCAGGCCAGATAGGCGGCGCCAAACCATTGCACGGCCGAGAAAGCATCCGGGTAGGCAATCAACAGGGCTGCCACACCGGCCACGGCCGACCACATCAGCACCTGATCGCCCAGGATGACACCACAGGTTGCAGCCAGACCACCTGCGATTCCACCCTTGCTGGTGCTGGTGACCAGGGCCAGGTTACCGGGGCCGGGGATCGCCAAGAACACAATGACAGTGACGACAAAGGTGCCGTAATCGGTAACGCCGAGCATGGTGGTTTCTTTCTGAGGGAGAGTGTGAGTTTACGTTAGGTTTTTGGCGCGCTGAATTTGCTCCTTGGTCGTCTTTTTCCAGGCGCTCATCACGCAGGGAAGACAAAATTCAACGCGTGTCGCGGCCACTGCTCTCGCCCGCAGCAGGGATGGGGTAAGTGTCGCCGCTCGTGTCCCCCGCAGAGGGCTGCGCCCTCCGCTCCTCCTTCACCTCGCTCTGACACTTACCCCATCCCTGCTGCTTGGTTCCACGTGGAACACAAGCCCGGCAGTTGGCATGCAAACAGTCCGACCCGGATCAGGCGGACTGGGTGCTCTGTGCAGTGAGGTAAAGGGGGAGCCCGAAGGGCGGAGGACACGAACGGAGCAGAGTACCCAGCCCGCCGGATCCAGAGCGAACGGAGGCGATCAACCCAGCGCAGGAGTTAACACCAATCAGGCAGGCACCACAGGCCGCAGCCACAGCAGGCAGCGCTCCGCATCCAAACCCGGCACCACCAACGGTTCCACGTGAAACACTTCGACAAAAGCAGGCAAGGCAGCAATCTCTTCTGCCGGGTGTTTGCCCTTCATCGCCATCCAGACGCCCTGCTCTGCCAGGCACTTGCGCGACCAGGTCACAAAATCCAGCAACGACGCAAAGGCGCGCGAACTCACCACGTTATAGGTATCGGTCAGATTTTCCACACGCGCATGAATGCCGCGCAGATTGGGCAACTTCAGGGACACCGCCACTTGCTGGATAAAGGCAGCCTTCTTGGCCACCGTATCCACGCAATGCACGCTCACCTCGGGGCAACAGATGGCAATCACCGCACCTGGCAGACCGGCACCAGAGCCCACGTCCAGCAGGAGGACCGGCGCATCAACATCCGCCCCAGCCGCAGCACGCATCTGGGCCAACTGCTTCTGCAAGGGCAAGACCACCGTCAGACTGTCCAGCAGATGGTGCGTCAGCATTTCCGCCGGATCACGCACGGCAGTCAGGTTGTAGACCTTGGTCCACTTCTGGATCAGGTCCTGGTAAGCCAGCAACTGCTCCACCTGTGCGTCCGACAGGGCCAGACCCAGAGCCTGGGCACCAGCGCGCAATTCCAATTCCAGTGGCTTGCTCATCCGGCCAACTCCGCAGTGAGGCTGGCATCACCCAGCTTGGCACCCGCAGGGTCCACGGGCTTGTCGGCAAAGCCTTTGAAATTGCCCCGTTTCAGGTGGATCAACAGCAGAGAAATCGTCGCCGGCGTAATGCCCGACAGGCGCGAGGCCTGACCCAGTGTCTCCGGGCGGAACTTGTTCAGGCGCTGGCGCGCCTCAATACTCAGGGCCGAGACCTGCATGTAATCCAGCTCAGCCGGCAAACGCAGGTTTTCGTAGAAGGCAGCACGCTCTACCTCGCCCTTTTGCCGGTCAATGTAGCCGGAGTATTTGGCAGCAATCTCCACCTGCTCCACCACGGCGGCAACAAACACGTCCTGGGCCACACCCGCCGCATCCCCCTCTACCGCCAGAGCCGCCACCGGCAACGCGGCATTGGCAAAGCGACCATCGGCCAGCGACATCAGACCGGCATAGCTCACATCCGGGCGGCGCAGCAGGTCGGCCAGGTTGTATTCATGCTCCATGGCCTTGCCCAGCACCCGCTCGGCTTCCGCCTGCGCGAGGTTACGCGGATTGACCCAGATGCTGCGCAGGCGTTCTGTTTCACGTGAAACAGCCTCGCGCTTGCGGCTGAAGGCAGCCCAACGGGCATCGTCCACCAGGCCCAGTTGCCGCCCGACTTCGGTCAGACGGGCATCGGCGTTGTCCTCGCGCAGTTGTAGGCGGAACTCGGCACGGCTGGTGAACATGCGGTAGGGCTCGGTCACGCCCTTGGTAATCAGGTCATCCACCAGCACGCCCAGGTAGGCCTGGTCACGGCCCGGCAGCCAGCAATCGCCGGCAAAAGCAATACTGCCCGCCGCGCTGGCCGCGTCATGGCCGCCACCGTTGGCACGCGCCTGCAGGGCGGCGTTGATGCCAGCGAACATGCCTTGCGCCGCCGCCTCCTCATAACCGGTGGTGCCATTGATCTGCCCGGCAAAGAACAGGCCGGCAATCTGGCGCGTCTCGAAGCTGCTCTTGAGCGAGCGCGGGTCAAAGTAGTCGTACTCGATGGCATAGCCCGGGCGCAGGATGTGGGCGTTCTCCAGCCCATCCATGCTGCGCACCAGTGCCAACTGGATGTCAAAGGGCAGGCTGGTGGAGATGCCGTTGGGGTAGTACTCGTGGGTGGTCAGGCCCTCGGGCTCCAGGAAGATCTGGTGGCTGTCCTTGTCGGCAAAACGGTTGATTTTGTCTTCCACGCTGGGGCAATAGCGTGGCCCCACCCCTTCGATCTTGCCCATGAACATGGGGCTGCGGTCAAAGCCGGAGCGGATGATGTCGTGGGTGCGCGTATTGGTGTGCGTGATCCAGCAGGGCATTTGCTGCGGGTGCATCTGGGTCGTACCCATGAAACTGAACACCGGCATCTGTGCCGCCATGCCGCCGGGCATGCCATCACCGGGCTGCTCCTGGCATCTGGAAAAGTCGATGCTGCGGCCGTCAATGCGCGGCGGCGTGCCGGTCTTGAGCCGGCCCTGCGGCAGCTTGAGCTCCTTCAGTCGCGCGCTCAAAGTCACCGCCGGCGGATCACCCGCGCGGCCCGCAGCGTAGTTGTTCAGGCCGACGTGAATCTTGCCGTCTAGGAATGTGCCGGCGGTCAGCACCACGGTATGCCCGCGGAACTGGATCCCCACCTGCGTGACGGCACCGACCACCCGCTCCCCTTCCACCAGCAGGTCATCCACCGCCTGCTGGAACAGCCACAAATTCGGCTGGTTCTCCAACATGCGGCGGATCGCCGCCTTGTACAGCACGCGGTCGGCCTGGGCACGGGTGGCGCGTACGGCCGGGCCCTTGCTGGAATTGAGTATGCGGAACTGGATACCGGCTTCGTCGGTGGCCAGCGCCATGGCGCCGCCCATGGCATCCACTTCCTTGACCAGGTGGCCCTTGCCGATACCGCCTATCGACGGGTTGCAGCTCATCTGCCCCAGGGTCTCGATGTTGTGGGTCAGCAGCAGGGTTTTGCAGCCCATGCGGGCGGCTGCCAAGGCAGCCTCGCTTCCGGCATGGCCGCCGCCAACGACGATCACGTCGAAATGTTCTGGGTAAAGCATGGTGGGTCCAATGAGGGCGCTCAACCGCGCGCGCCGGGCGCAAAAAGGAGTCGGGGATTGCCGCCGATTCTACCGGTTGCTGCAAATTCAGGCAGATGCCAGGGGCAGCCCAGGCAAACCCCGAGGGGGACTAGGCGGTGGGCTCTAGCCCTTAGACAAGCTGGCATGCCATAGTGCAAAAACCCCGGCAGGCACGGATCCACAGGCGCAGACCATGAAACCAGCATCTTTTGACTACCTCATCGTTGGCGCAGGGTCCGCCGGCTGCGTGCTGGCGGCCCGCCTGTCCGAAGACCCGCAGGTCCGGGTCGCCCTGCTGGAAGCCGGCGGCGCCGACACCAGCGTGCTGATCCACTGCCCTCTTGGCATGGCCGTGCTGGCCCAGACCGGCCAGGCCAACTGGACATTCGACACCGTGGCGCAAGCGGGCCTCAACGGCCGCCGCGGCTACCAGCCGCGCGGCAAGGTGCTGGGCGGCTCCAGTTCACTGAACGCCATGATCTACATCCGTGGCCAGCGCGAAGACTATGAGCACTGGGCTGCCGAGGGCAATCCCGGCTGGTCCTTTGACGAGGTGCTGCCCTACTTCAAGCGCGCCGAGGACAACGCCCGTGGCGCCGGTGCCTTTCACGGCACGGGTGGCCCCTTGCACGTGATGGATCTGACCAGCCCCAACCCCTTGGGCCCGCAATTCATAGAGGCAGGTCGCCAGGCCGGTTTTGCGGTCAACACCGACTTCAATGCCGCCAGCCAGGAAGGCGTGGGCATGTACCAGGTGACCCACAAGAACGGCGAGCGCCACAGCGCCGCCAAGGCCTATCTCACACCCAATCTGTCACGGCCCAATTTGCAGGTGATCACCGAGGCTCACACCTGCAAAATCCTGATCGAGGACCAGCGCGCCGTCGGTGTGGAATACCTGCAGCAGGGCCAGACCCGGCAATTGCGTGCCACGCGGGAAGTGCTGTTGTGTGCCGGAGCCCTGCAGTCGCCGCAGATTCTGATGCTGTCCGGCATAGGCCCCAAGGCGCATTTGCTAGCCCATGGCATCACGCCGCTGTTGGACCTGCCGGGCGTCGGCCGGAACCTGCAGGACCACATGGATGTGGTGCAGATGCTGGACGGGCCGCAGCTCAGAGATTCGATCGGCATCTCGTTGGGCGGTGCCCTCAAGACCCTGCGGGGCATTGCGGAATGGCGCCAGCAGCGCACCGGCATGCTGACCAGCAACGTGGCCGAGGCCGGGGGCTTTATCAAGAGCGAGCCCAGCGAAGCCACACCCGATCTGCAACTGCACTTTGTGGTTGCCAAGATCGTCAACCATGCCCGCACCCTGGTGCTGGGCCACGGCGTGTCCTGCCATGTGTGTGTGCTGCGTCCTTTAAGCCGGGGCAGCATCCGGTTGGCCAGCGCCGACCCGCTGGCTGCGCCGCTGATCGACCCGAACTTTCTGGCTGATCCGGATGATCTGCAGCGCCTGGTCAAGGGCTTCAAGCTGATGCGCAACATCCTGCAGCAGCCCGCCCTCACCAGCCTGGGGGCACAGGAATCGCCCCGCTCGGCAGCCGCCCAAAGCGACCAGGAGATCGAGCAATTCATCCGCAATTACGGCGACACCATCTACCATCCGGTCGGTACCTGCCGCATGGGCAGCGGCGCCATGGATGTGGTGGACGCGCAGTTGCGGGTGCATGGCATTCAAGGTCTGCGCGTGGTGGATGCGTCCATCATGCCGCGCATCGTCAGCGGCAATACCAACGCGCCGACCATCATGATCGCCGAGAAGGCTGCCGACATGATCAAGCTAGCCAACGCTTAAACGAGAAGCCTGCGCTCACTTAATGAAATAGCTGGTGCGCTGGGCGCAAACCAGGGAGTGGCCCGGGTGAGCGCCCGCCCTCCCGGTTTCAACCTGCGGGTAGCGGAGCGCATGCACCCGAACCGGCATCTGCAGCGCGTTGGGATTAACATCGCGCCCAGCCCCGGGGATAACCCGGCCTGCCATTTGCGTTCCCTTGAATCTAAGGACTACACCATGAAGCTGTATTACTCTGCCGGCGCCTGCTCGCTCTCCCCCCACATCGTGCTGGAGGAGTCCGGTCTGCCTTACCAGGCCGTATCGGCCCCCACCAAGACCCACAAGCTGGAAGACGGCACCGACTACTACACCATCAACCCCCTGGGCTATGTGCCCTACCTGACGCTGGACGACGGCCGCGGCCTGCACGAAGGCCCGGCCATTGTTCAGTACATCGCCGACCAGGCCCCCGCCAGCCAGTTGGCGCCAGCCAACGGCACCTATGAGCGTTACAAGTTGCAGGAATGGCTGACCTTTATTGGCACCGAGTTGCACAAGGGTTTCTCGCCCTTGTTCAACCCGACCACCCCGGCTGACTACAAACCCTCCTGCATCGAGCGCCTGAGCAGCCGCCTGCAATGGGTGGAAGGCGAACTGGCCGGCAAGCAGTACCTGATGGGCGACACATTCACCGTGGCCGATGCCTATCTGTTTACCGTGACCAACTGGGCGCCCTATGTGGCGCTGGACATCTCCGGCTTTCCCAACCTGCTGGCCTACCGCGCCCGCGTGGCCGCCCGCCCGGCCGTGATTGCCGCGATGAAGGCCGAAGGCCTGATCAAGTAAGCCTGGGCCCGGCAGGCCGCGCAGTCTTCAATGGCTGGCGGCCTGCTGCATCAGCCCGCGCTGGCGCAATGCCAGCGCGGCGCCCACCCACAAGGCGCAGGCGGAGAACACCAACCCACGCTCCAGACCGCCAGGGCCATCGGCAATCCAACCCACTACCGTGGGGCCGACAATCTGCCCCGCAGCGAACACCGTCGTGAAGGCACTGATGCCCTGACCCCAGGCCGACTGCGGCAGGTTGTGCCGCACCAGCGCGGTGGTTGAGGCCACCACCGACAGGAACACCCCGCCAAACAGCAGGCCTGACAGCATCACCCAGCCCCAGGCATGGGTGAGGGCGGGCAACAACGTCGCCAGGCCCAGCAAGCCATTGAGCAGGGCCAATGGGCGGCCATCATGAAAGCGGTCCAGCAGTCGCGCCCAGATGCGCGAAGACGCCATCACTGCCACGCCCAGCAAGGCATAAAACACCGTGATTTCCGTGGCCGAGCGGCCCTGGCTGCGCAGCAGCGCCACCACAAAGGTCATGTAACCGATGTAGCCCACACCGAACAGGGTGTAACCCGCCAGACCAAAGCCAAACTGCCGCCAGCGAAACGTCACAGGCACCGCGCCCGCCGCGGCGACAGGCGCCGCCCAGGCCGCCATGACGCGCGCCGGCCAGACCAGCACCAGGCTGAACAAGCCGCACAAGGCGCCCAGAGCCCACCAGGCCCAGCGCCAGCCATGCAACGCGGCCTGCGCCCCCTCCAGCGCCACCGGCACCAGCAAGCTGGACAGGAGGATGCCCACCCCGGTGCCACCGTAATAAATGCCCAGCAACAAGCCGCTGCGCAGCGGATCGCGCGCACCCAGCCTGGCAGCCAGCAGACCACCGGCCACGAACACCAGGGCACTGGCCATGCCAGCCAGCAGCCGCTGCGCCAGCAGGCCTTCGGTTTGCGTGACAAAGCCGCTGCCCACCATGAACACGCTGGCCAGCAGAGCACCCGCCACCAGCAGCAGCGACGGCCCAAAGCGGCGCATCAGCCAGGGACAGGCCAAGGCCCCCAGAAAATAGCCTGTGGCATTGGCGGTGTTCATGGCCCCGGCCAGCGCGTACGACCAGCCCAGGTCCGTGCGCATGGAAGGCAGCAGGAGGCCGTAGGCAAAGCGGGTAATGCCCAGCGAGATGGCCGCACCCAGCGCAATGGCCAGCGCCAGGGCCGTCAATTGGCGCGAAGAGGTGTGCAAGGTGATTTTTCTACGGCTGAAAACGATGACCTGCATTGTGGGGCCAGCGCCCCAGCAGCCCGGCAACAAGGGCGACAGCGGGGTACCGATTTCCCCACCAGGGTGTGGTCTCCACACCACCAGACGCCAAGGGCTAGCTGGAAGCGCGGCTCATCACGATGCGGGTAAACAGCCGGTCGTACATCGGGTCGCGCGGGTATTTGCCGGTCAGCGGATCGCAGTTGCTGGCAAAGGCGGCGTCCAGCAGCAGCCAGTCGGCTTCGTCCAGCACCTGCTCGGCCAAGGGCAAGATCACGGTGTCTTCCAGTTGCATATGGCTCTGGTACAGCTCAAGGTACTTTCTGGCGGCCTGCTCGAACGCCTGGCGGCGCGAATCCCCCACCAGTTCCCAGGCCAGCAGCAGATGCTGCAGTTCGCGAATCGCACGCTCACTGCCCGCATGGTCTTTTTCCAGCCGCTCCAGCACGGCATGGCATTCGCTGTTGCGCCGGGCAATTTGGGGGAACAGCAGTTGCGATTCCTTGGGGTGGTGCTTGCGCTCTGGGAACTCGTCGATGTAGAACAGCGTGGCGCGCATCACATCGAAATAGCGCTCGGGCTCATCGCCCGGGCCTCGGTCAATCATCTTGCCCAACGCGTGCAGCATGGCAGCCAGCGCCGTGTGCTCGTCGCGGATGGTCTGCAAACTGCTGTGTACCATGGCTTGTCTCCTCACTCTATGGCACATAGGCTCTCACATGCTGACAGGCCTGGCATTGACAGAGGTCAACCGCTGACACAAGCCACCGGCGCTGGCATTTGGCGCTCAGGGCTTCCAGCGTTTGAGCAGCAGCGCATTGGCCATGACGCTGACCGAACTCATGGCCATGGCCGCTCCGGCAAACACCGGGTTCAAAAAGCCCAGCGCCGCCAGCGGAATACCGGCCACGTTGTAGGCAAAGGCCCAGAACAGGTTCTGGCGGATCTTGCGCACGGTGCGCGCCGAGATGTCCAGGGCCGCGGCGACCAGCAGCAGGTCGCCGCGCATCAGCGTCATGCCGGCGGCATGCATGGCCACATCGGTGCCGCCGCCGTCCGGATTCGCCATGGCCATGCCGACATCGGCGGCGGCCAGGGCGGGTGCATCGTTGACACCGTCACCCACCATCAGCACGCGGTGCCCGCCCGCTTTCAGGCGCAATACCTGGGCCGCCTTGTCGCCCGGCAACACCTCGGCCATCACCTCACCCGCCTCGGGCTTGAGGCCCAGGCGGCGCGCCATGGCCTCGGCGGCGCCCTGGTTATCGCCGGACAGCATCAGCACCCGCAGGCCACGCGCACGCAAAGCGTCCAGCGCCTGCTTGGCCGCAGGCTTGGGCTCGTCGCCAAAGGCCATCAGGGCAAGCAAGACCACCCTTTCCAGGCCTCCCTGCGTGACCTGTTCGGCCAACGCCGATACGGTGGCGCCTTGCGCCTGCCATTGCGCCGCGCTGGCCGCCAACGGGCCCAAACCCACTTGCAACTCATCCATCCAGCGCAGGCTGCCCAACAGCAAGCGCCGGCCATCGACCAGCCCCTGCATGCCGCGTCCGGGCACGGCGCTGACATCCGTCGCCGCCAGCAAGGCCTGGCCCTCGGCCTTGGCAGACGCCAGCACAGCGCGGGCCAAGGGATGTTCGGAGCCGCTTTGCAGGCTGGCCGCCAGTTGCAGGATTTCGGCACGCGGCAGGCCGCCGTCGCGATCCCGCTCTTGCGCGTGCTGGCGGTTTTGCGCATCTTCCGGTACGCATGCCAGTTCCAGCAGCTTGGGGCGTCCCACCGTCAAGGTGCCGGTCTTGTCAAACACCACGGTATCGATCTTGTGTGCCAGTTCCAGCGCCTCGGCATCCTTGATCAGAATGCCGTATTTCGCGGCCACGCCGGTGCCCGCCATGATGGCCGCCGGTGTCGCCAGCCCCAGCGCGCAGGGGCAGGCAATCACCAGCACGGCCACCGCATTGATCAGCGCCATCTCAAAGCTGTGACCGCTCAGCCACCAGCCCAGCAGGGTGAGCAGCGCAATGCCCAGCACCACCGGCACAAACACGGCGCTGACCTGGTCCACCAGGCGCTGGATAGGCGCCTTGGCGGCCTGGGCATCCTCCACCAGCCGGATGATGTGCGAGAGCATGGTGTCGGTTCCCACGGCGCGCACCCGCATCAGCACGCGGCCGTCGCCATTGATGGAGCCGGCCGTCAGCAGGCTGTCCACCTCCTTGGCCACGGGCAGGGATTCGCCGGTCAGCATGGACTCATCCACCTGGGTGAATCCCTCCAGCAGCACGCCATCGGCGGCAAAGCGCTCTCCCGGCTTGACGATCAGTTTGTCACCGACCAGCACCTCGTCGGCCGGCACATCGACCTCGCCGTCCAAGCCAATCAAATGCGCCACTTCGGGCCGCAACGCATGCAGCGCGCGGATGGCGGAGGTGGTCTGGCGCTTGGCACCGGCCTCCAGCCATTTGCCCAGCAGCACCAGCGTCACCACCAGGGCCGAGCCCTCGAAGTACAGATGCACCATGGCGCCCGGCTCCGCCGTCAGCCAGAGCCAGACCGAGAGCGCCCAGCCCGCCGTCGTGCCAATGGCCACCAGCAAATCCATGTTGCCGCTCAGGTTCAGCAGCGCATGCCAGCCAGCCTTGTAGAAGCGCGCACCCAAAACAAACTGCACCGGCGTGGCCAGCAGGAATTGCCACAGCGCAGGCAACATCCAGTGCAGCCCGAACAAATCACCCAGCATGGGCAACACCAGCGGGGCCGACAGCGCCAGGCCCCAGGCAATCGGCGCAAAGCCGGCCCAGGGCGAGGCATCGGGTGCATCCAGCATGGTGTTGGCGGCGCGCGGTTCGTAGCCGGCATCGCGCACGGCCCGGCGCAGGCGCGCCTCCATATTCACTGCAGGCACTGGGGCGGCAGCCTCCGCCGCATCGGCAGTTGCCAGTTGCACCCGCGCCGATTCGGTCGCCAGATTGACCGCCACCCCGGACACACCCGGCACCTTTTTCAGCGCGCGCTCCACCCGCGCCACGCAGGAAGCGCAGGTCATGCCACCAATACCAATATCCAGAGTTGCTTCGTTGTTCATGGGCTGAGCCTAAAGCTTCCTACGGTCGCAAGGTCAAGGGCTTTCAGCAGCCACATGCCAAGGCGCAAGAAGTGCTTGACCTTGCTACCGTGGAAAGGTTCACACTATGCTCCATTCGTAACCCAGCACCTTTGGAGAAACCATGAACCAGACCTTTACCGTCACTGGAATGACCTGCGGCCACTGCGAGAAAGCCGTTACCCGCGCCATTCTGCAAGCCGACCCGCAAGCCCAGGTGCAGATCGACCGCACCCAGAACCTGGTGCAAATCGCCTCCGAGCAGCCGCGCGAAACGCTGGCCCAGGCCATTGCCGAAGAAGGCTACACGGTCGCCGCCTGAACCGGCTCACAGCGCACGCTTGACGCGAAGACCAGATAATCAGCGCCATGAACGCACCCACCTCCTCCGCATTGCGCCAGGTCGAGCGCCTGGTCACCGGCCAACCCACCAGCGATGGGGCCGGCGTCAAGCTCACCCGTGTGCTGACGCAGGATCTGCAAAAACGCCTGGACCCGTTTCTGATGCTGGACAACTTCGCCAGCGACAACCCGGAAGACTATGGCGCGGGTTTTCCCAACCACCCGCACCGGGGTTTCGAGACGGTCACCTACATGATTGCCGGGCGCATGCGCCACAAGGACAGCGGCGGCCACGAAGGCCTGCTGCAAAACGGCGGCGTGCAGTGGATGACGGCCGGTTTCGGCCTGGTCCACAGCGAGATGCCGGAGCAGGAAGAAGGCGTGATGGAGGGCTTTCAGCTCTGGCTCAACCTGCCGGGTAGGGACAAGCTGTGCAAGCCCTGGTACCGCGACATCCAGAGCGAAGCCATCCCCGAAGTCACCACCCCCGTGGGCGAGGGTGACGACCCGCGCGGCGGCGTGCGGGTGCGCGTGATCTCCGGCAGCAGCCACGGGGTCGAGGGTGCCATGCACCGCCCTGTGGCCGACTACCCGACCGATCCGCTGTATCTGGACCTGCAGTTCCCTGCCGGCGGCGCCAGCATCACCCAGCCGGTGCCGCAGGAGCACAACGCCTTTCTGTACGTCTACCGTGGCACCGTACAGGTGCTGGACGCCGAAGGCCGGGCCACAGCGGTGCCGTGCAAGCGCATGGCGATTTTGAAGAACGCGGGTGATGCCGTGATGCTGCAGTCTGAACGCTCGCACGAGCCGGCCCGCGCCCTGCTGATTGCCGGCAAGCCTCTGCACGAACCGATTGCGCAATACGGCCCCTTTGTCATGAACACGCGCGATGAGTTGATGAAGGCCGTGGAAGATTTCCAGGCCGGGCGCATGGGCTGATCCGGCCTTGACTCTCGCACTGTGCGAAGTTGTAAGACCTTGTTAACCGGGTCATCGCCTGGCACTTGCGTCCGTTGAATAGTCAGAAGCCGCCACGTTTGGCGGTACCGGGTGTCACAACCCACCAACGCCATGTTTACCTCTGCAAGCCGAAACAAGGTTCTGCGCACCACCGCCACACTGACCCTGGCCTTTGCGGCGTTGGCCGGACAAGCAGCCCATGCCGACAACCTCAATCCGATTCTGGGCGGAGGCTTGGGCGCCATGGCCGGCGCCTTGATCGGTCAGTCCATGGGCGGGCGTGATGGCGCCATGATTGGTGCGGCCGTCGGCGGCGTGGCCGGTGTCAGCATCGCCAGCAACGGCGAGCGTCGCCGTAGCGAACCGGTGCGCAACGTCGTTTACGAACAGCCCTACCGCCAGGCACCTGCATACAGTTACCGCGAGGTGGAGCGGGTCAACTACTACCCGGTGCATGATTACGGCCGCCGCGGCTGGGGTGGACATGAGCGCGCTTGGGAGCGCCACGACGAATACCGCCGCGATTGGGACCGCCATGGCGGTAGCGGTCGCCGCGACTGATTCCGCTTGCTAGGCGCCCAGGCTTAGACTGCCGGAATAGGCAGCACCTCGCCGCCCAAAGCCTCCAGCAGGTCCGGAATCAGCTTCTGCAATTCACCCGTGGCAATGGCCACATCGCCATCGAAGTTGTCATCCTTGCCGTCGGAGGCCAAGGCCGATGCGGCTTCAAACACCACATCCAGCACAGCCACTTTCTTGAGCTGCAGCGCCTCGGTCAGTACGAAAGACACATGGTCGTTCCAGGTCATGGCCAGGCGGGTGGGCATCTTGCCCTGGGCAATGTGCTCGGTCACCTCGTCGGTGTCCAGCGCATGGCGGGTGTAGCGCACCACAGCCTTGGATTCGTCGGCCGCCTTTAACTCACATTCCCGGTCCACGCTGAAGGCAAACGGTGCTTCCTTGGTTGCCAGCCATTGGGCCATGCCGGCGGCTGGAGACATCTCGGTATTGATCAGTTGCACGGCAAAGCCTTCGATGGCGTTGACGAGACAGCTCATGACCTCATCGGCCCGACCCTGGCTGCCAGCATCCAGCACCAGCAGCATCGCCTGCGGATCGATCCAGACCACCGTCGCACCCTGCTTGGTAAAGGCCATGGGCATCAGGCTCATGCGGGCGTCGTCCAGAATCTCGCGTGCTTCTTTCTTGCCGGGCTTGCGCCCGGTCGTGGCTTCAATCTGGGCAAGTTGTTCCTGGGCCCGGCGTTTCACCACCGAGGCCGGCAAGACCTTGGTTTCCACCATCAGCTTGACAATCCATTGGCCAGCCACCACTTCCACCAGCGCGCCATTGGCCTTGCCGCGCGGCTCGACCCAACCGACCGACTTTTCCTGCGAGCCGGCACATTCCACATAGCGCGCAGACTCCAGCGCTTCTTCCAGTTGGGGCATGGTCACCGTCCAGGGCGACAGCATGCGGTACATCATCACATTCTTGAACACAGCTTTCCTTCTTCTTCCGGCCGCTGAATAGCGGCGCAGACTCTATTGTCAGCGCAAGCGTTGCAGCAAATTTTCATGCAACTTTACAAACCCTTTTCCCAGCGCCATGCGCGCGATACACAGGCGCTGCACACTGCCTGCAGGTTGTGAGCGATGTTCGCAAGTGACCACCCTTAACGGAAGGAATAAAACCATGAAAACATTGATTCAATCTCTGGTCATCGCTGGTGTGATGGCTGCCGCCGGTACTGCGTTTGCGCAAATGGATGGCGGCATGATGGGACATGAAGGCATGCCCCAGCATGACATGGCCAAGATGGAGCAAATGCATGCCAATCATTTATCCGAATTGAAAGCCAAGCTCAAACTCGCGGCGTCACAAGAAGCCGCCTGGACTACTTTTACCGAGAGCATGAAGCCCCCGGCCGGCATGATGGGCAATCACCCCAACCGTGCTGACATGGACAAGCTCACCACCCCGGAACGTATCGACAAAATGCGCGCGATGCACAAGGACAAAATGGCCGCCATGGAAGCCGCTATGGACAAGCGCGCTGAGGCAACCAAGACTTTCTATGCCACTTTGAGCCCTGAACAGAAGAAAACCTTTGATTCAGAGCATGCCCGTATGGACATGCGCGGTGACAAGCACAGCCGCATGCACGGTCGTCCTGACCTGAAGCCAGAACCCAAGCCATAAACCCGCAACGCGGTGCACTGGCCTGAGCCTGCTCAGGCCAGTGTTTTTTTGAGTTCGCCGCTGGCAATCAGTGCCTGCAGATCGCTTGCACCACCAACCAGTGTGCCTTTCACAAACACCATGGGGAAAGTGGGCCAACCGGTCCACATCTTCAAGGCATTGCGCCGGCGCCAGCCGCTGAAGTAGCTGCCGTATTGCAGGTATTGGTAGGCGATTCCGGCCCTGTCCAATGCCTTGCAGGCTTTCTTGGGAAACGGATTGGCAGCCATGCCGACCACCACCACTGCATGGGCCGCAACAGCCGTTTGCACCTCCCTCACAATGTCAGCCTCATGCTCGGCAACGTGCTGGCGAATCGCCGGATGCAGCTTGGCTTCTTCTAGTACGGAACGAGGCATGGTGGTTTTCCTTTAATACTGGAGCCGTTCATTATGCGTGGCAGCCATGCCGTCGGGAGCAGCGCTGTTGACTGACATCAAGCCTGTAAGATGGGCGCGGCACTACACTCCCACACTTAACGCCATGCCCACCACTACTCCATCAAGCAATCTGCCTCTGGTTCGAACAGTGGGCATGATGCAGCCCCTGATTTGGCTGGTCATGGCCTGGCGCGATATTGCCAAGGCGGGCTGGATCAGCATTCTGCATGGCTTGGTGCTCTCGCTCGGTGGCATGGCCATCATTGCCTTTGCCCGCCACCGTTTCTGGTTGCTGGCGGGTGCCATTTCAGGTTTCATGGTGATTGCGCCGGTGCTGGCTACGAGTCTATACGCCCTCAGCCGTGCCATCGAGCGGCGGGAAAAACCCAATTTTTCAGTCGTTTTGAAAACCTGGCTGAACTGGCAAAACAGCCATTTCAACAAGTGGGACAGCGATTACTGGTGCATGCTGCAGTTCGGTGCCCTGCTGGCCGCAGCCGCCACCGGCTGGGTACTGACTTCAGCCGCCCTCATCACCTTGCTGGCGCCCGTACCCATCAACAATCCACTCGATTTTGTGCACCATGTGATGCTGGCAAAGGATGGCTGGCTATTCGAAATCTGGCTGGCTTTGGGTGGCGTCATGGCGGCCCCCCTGTTTGCATCCAGCGTGGTCGCCATGCCACTGCTGCTGGACCGTCGTGTCACCCTGATGCAGGCAGTGCTGACCAGCTGGCAAACCGTACTGGTGAATCCCATGCCCATGGCTTTCTGGGCCAGCATCATCATGATTTTTACCCTGCTGGGGCTGGGCTCTTTGCTGCTGGGGTTGATCCCCGTGCTGCCCATGCTGGGCCACGCCAGCTGGCATGCCTACCATGACCTGGTGGATGCCTCGCACCTGCCGGCTCGGGATGCCTTGTCGGCCCCGGATAGCAAATTTGGTGATCTTTGATGTTTGGTTTTTCTGAAGAGCAAATCGCAACCTTTGGCCTCAGCTTCGGGGTGGGTGGCTTCATGCTCTACATGTTGTTCATCATCGGCCATCTGGCATGGGAGTCCAAGGCCGGCAAGTTCGGCACCTTTGTGATCTTTCTGGGCCTGGCCTTTGGCATGGTCGGCTTTGTCGCCAAGTACTTCATCCAGTGGTTCATGGAGCACTGAGCTTCCGTCCGTTCAGCCTGACGCCAGCGCTAAACAACTAGCCGAATGGCTTGATGCCAATCAACAGGCCATGCAGCCACATGGCAAATACACCCGCCAGCACGACACCCAACAACAGGGTCAAGACCGTTGCCGAACCAGTTCCGGCAGGGTATTGCGTGCCCTGTACCCGGTCGCGGCGCCGCGCGCTGATGAAGTCCAGTACCGCCCAGGCCAGAAAGGGGCCAAACAGCACCACATGCGCCAAGTTGCCGTTGGAAATCAGATGCGCAAAAGACCAAGTCTTGACGGCCAGCACCATGGGGTGATGGACACGGGCCTTGATGCCGTTTCTGGGCACATAAGCCGCCATCAGCAACACAAAGGCCAGCACATTGAGCAATGCAGCACCATGGCGCATGCCATGCGGGGGGATCCATAGCACGGTAGGTACTTCACGGGCGATACCAAAGCCCCAGACGATGAGTACAAAACCGAGCAAGGACACAACCGCATACCCGGCCTTGAAGGCACTTGCCCCCACCCGGGCAATGGTTTGCGTGCGCCAACCATCGGCAAAAATTCGCACCGAGTGCACGCCTAAAAACAGAGCCAAACCCAAAATCAAATATGCCACGTTGCTGCCTTCTTTCTTGCTTTTTTGTAGGAATCAGGTCCCGAGAACGCGGTTTTTACCCGCGCGCTTGGCCAAATACATCGCCTGATCGGCGCGCCGGATCGCATCCATGCCGGGTTCTTCATTGTTCAGTTGGGCCACACCGGCGCTGAAAGTAATCAGCACCTTTTCCGTTCCCGCCATGAAAAAACGCTTGGTCAATTCCCGCTGCAAACGGGTCATGGCTTCTATGGCGTTTTCAAGTTCTGTATCCGGCAAGAGTATGACGAATTCTTCACCCCCATAGCGGGCCAGGGTATCTTGGGGTCGCATGCACTCGCGCGCCACCTGCGCCAAATGCGCTAATGCGCCGTCTCCCATGTCATGACCCAATGCATCATTCAGTGCCTTGAAATTGTCAATGTCCAGCAAACCCACGCTCAAAGGTCTTTCCTTGCGCCGTACCGTTGATATCTCTTTCTCCAGCGCCTCTTCCAGGCCCCTGCGATTGAGCGCACCGGTCAGTGGATCATGGCGCGATTGGGTGCTGATGCGGTCCAACTCCTGGTGCAATTTGGCGATTTCAGCCTGCCGGGAGTTGGCCTGTTCCCGCATGGACTGCAATTCATCACGCGTGGCCAAGGTTTCGTGGGCAATCGTACGGGTCGCACCCACCACATCCTTTAGAACCGGGGCAATCTCATCGATCGACCTGGCGTTCTCTATCAAGCGTGCGCTCTCTTCCATCTTGGCCTGAAAAGAACCGGTGGATTGCGAAATTTGCGCGAGACGGTCAATAAACGCCACCAGCATTTGACGCATCTCTGTATGGGCCAGCGAGGCTTTTTGCTTGGCATCTTTTTGCTTGCTGATCGCGTCTTTGAGCAGGCTCTCGACATCGTCCAAACGGCGCAAGGACAAGGGCGGGGAAGACGCCGCTTTCAGTGCATCCATCTGCCCTTTCAACCATTGTTCGTCCAAGCTCAAATCGCCAATATTCTCAAACACCAGGTGCAGGAGTTTGAGCAGGGCGCCCTTGATTTCAGCCTGGTCCTCGGCTGCAAACGACAACCTGTGGCTGTAATTAATCAGCATCAGTTTGACTGCGGTAATGTCGATATCCGGCTGCTTCAAGGCCGTGATCAACTGCTTGCTTTGCGCAATAAAGCGCTCATCGTCGACACCGAGCGCCGGTTGGGCATATTCGATCAAACGCCCCATTTGTGCCAAAAAATCGGGGGTCAATGCGGCACTTGCCTCGCCTGTTGGCGAAGCAAGTGCCGCTGCTGACTCCGTGTTTGCAGGCAAGAAACCTGCATAGGCGACAAACGCTGCACGCACCCCATCCCAGTTCATACGGTCTATGGCCGATTCCAGTAAACCCTTTTGCCGCTGTTGACCCGGTGTCTTGGCTTGCAGTGAAGTGGCAATGCTGCGCAACTCCTGTGCAGGGAAATGCTCCAGCGCCGGGATGCCCGCTATCTCGTTGTAGACGGCCTTGTAGTTCACCGGGGTAGGGGCAAGCTTGCGTAGCGTCAGCTGCTTGAGCGTCTCACGGGCTGTTTCAAAAGATTTTTTTTCACTCATAACCATCTCAATTTGCTATGTTTTTTATAGCTAACAATGCAACGAAAACAAGGGCTTCAGCCGATTTTTCGCGAACCGCAAGTATCCGCTTTCCAGCCATTTTGCGCTACATCAAGGAGCCCCAAAACACTTCCCAGGGGCAAAACCGGCAAATTTCCACTGTCAAGGAACAAAGCTGTGGATAAATATTGCAGAACCAAAGACTTATCCACAGACTATTCAAGTATTGGAAAGTTATCCAGTTTTCGGGTACATCCGAAAACACGCTCACCAACATGGCTTGGGATGCTGTAAGTCCTTGATTTAAAACAAAAAAAATGGCTTGTCCACAGAATGGTGGTTTGCTCTATCTACTACTACTATTCTTTTTCTTAAAAAGAAGATAAGAAGACAGGATAAGGACCCTTTAAAAAACAAAAATGTTCTCGCTCCGGAAAGTGAGTTTGCGCACCCCGATCAAGTAAGATTTGGCTTGTTCTGTTGCGGCCACAAGCCAAGTTCCACTCCCCATGTCCGTTCCTTCCCCCGGTAAAGCAACTGCGCAAAGCAATGCAAGTTTTGAAATCAAGAGTGCCCAATTGCCCTTGGTTGCCTTGTTGCTGAAGTCGGAAAAATGGGATGTCGTCACGGCCGATCTATGCAGGCAGTACGGTGATTCAGGAAAAAACGCCCATTTTTTTGATCAAGATCCCGTCGTTCTCGATTTTTCTGCGCTTGCAAGAGATGCGAAATGGTTAGACATAGGAACTTTGCTCAAGGGACTGCGTTCCTGCAAACTGCTACCTTTGGCATTTCGTGGAGAACCATCGCATTGGACCGAAGCACTGGTCCGTGCAGGTCTGGTACCAGCTCCGCTGGAAATAAGCAAAGTAAAAAAAGTGCCGGAAGTGACTACGCCAGCGGTCGTGGAAGTTGTCCGGGAAGTACCGGGTCCGGGCACGATGGTGATTGACAAGCCGATTCGTTCGGGTCAAAAGATCTATGCGCGGGGCGCTGATCTGGTGGTCCTGGCCATGGTGAATCAAGGCGCGGAAATAGTCGCTGATGGAAACATCCATGTTTACGCACCCTTGCGTGGCAAGGCGATGGCAGGGGCACGTGGCAATGTATCAGCGCGCATTTTTTCGCTCTGTCTTGAACCCGAACTCATTTCAATCGCCGGTGTTTACAGAACCAGTGAAAATCCACTGCCAGCCGATGTAGCGGGTAAGCCAGCCCAGGTACGCCTATCCAGCGAAGACGGGCAGGACAAGCTGCTGATTGAGTCGCTAAAAAATTAGCATTTGAATTTATTAAACGAAAGAATACGCAAGCATGGCAAAAATCATCGTGGTGACCTCCGGTAAAGGTGGTGTAGGCAAGACCACTACCAGTGCCAGTTTTGCAACCGGTTTGGCCTTGCTGGGTCACAAGACGGCGGTTATCGATTTCGATGTGGGCTTGCGCAATCTGGACTTGATCATGGGTTGTGAGCGCCGCGTGGTGTATGACTTGATCAATGTGATCCATGGCGAAGCCAATCTGAACCAGGCACTCATCAAAGACAAGCAATGTGAAAACCTGTTTGTGCTGGCTGCTTCGCAAACGCGCGACAAAGATGCGTTGACCCAGGATGGAGTGGAAAAGGTATTGGCCGATCTCGGAGCCATGGGTTTTGAATTCATTGTTTGTGATTCGCCTGCCGGCATTGAAACCGGTGCCCTGATGGCCATGCACTTTGCCGACGAAGCGCTGGTGGTGACCAACCCGGAAGTGTCTTCGGTACGGGATTCGGACCGCATCCTGGGCATGCTGGCCAGCAAGACCAAACGCGCCATGGAAGGTGCCGAGCCGATCAAGGAGCACCTGCTGATCACCCGCTACAACCCGGCACGGGTGGACCAGGGCCAGATGCTGTCACTGGACGACATCAAGGACATTTTGCGCATACCGTTGATCGGGGTTATCCCCGAGAGCGAATCGGTGCTGCAGGCCTCCAATCAAGGCGTGCCTGCCGTGCATTTGCAAGGTAGCGATGTGTCGGAAGCCTACAAAGACCTGATCGCACGTTTTCTCGGCGAAGAAAGGCCCATGCGCTTTATTGAAGCCCCCAAACAAGGCTTGTTCAAGCGCCTGTTCGGAGGTAAATAAACCATGTCTTTTCTCTCATTTTTTCTGGGCGAAAAAAAGAAAACAGCGACGGTTGCCAAAGAACGCCTGCAGATGATTCTGATGCACGAGCGCAGTGGTCGCAATGCGGCGGAGCCTGACTATCTGCCCGATTTGCAAAGAGACCTGGTGGCTGTGATCAGCAAATACATCAAGATCAATCCGAACGACATCAAGGTCAATCTGGAACGCCAGGACAATCTGGAAGTGCTGGAAGTCAAAATCGAGTTGCCGGACGCCCGTTAAATAGCCCAGCGGCTACTCCGTGTTGTTTCAGCGCGGGGTGGAGAGCAACTCCAATTGCTTGCGCTTGAGGTCCATATCCGCATCCGTATCGGCATACCGTTTGGCAATGGCCTGGACTTCATCCTGAATGGTCAGAAAAGCATCCAGCATGTCAGGATCGAAGTGAGTCCCCCTGCCTTCTTTCATGATGGCAATGGCTTTTTCATGCGGCATGCTGTCCTTGTATACACGCCGGCTGATCAGCGCGTCGTAAACGTCGGCAACCGCCATCAAGCGCGCCGAGATCGGAATGGTATTTCCCGTCAGACCTTCGGGATAGCCTGACCCATTCCATTTCTCCTGGTGGCCATACGCAATTTCCTTGGCTACCGACAAAAAATCAACCTGCAAGCCGAGTGAATTTTCTGCCGCCTGAATTGCATCACGACCCAGGGTGGTGTGGGTTTTCATGATTTCAAATTCTGCCGCATCAAAACGCCCGGGCTTGAGCAGAATCCGATCCGGAATCCCGACCTTGCCAATGTCGTGCAGGGGAGCTGATTAGAAAATCATCTCAATCATGTTGTCCGTTAAATAGGCACTGAAATTCGGATGACTCTTTAACTTGTGACTTAGCGCCTTGACGTAAAACTGGGTTCTGCGAATGTGATTCCCCGTGTCGGAATCCCGGGTTTCGGCCAGTGAGGCCATCGCCTGAATCGTGACGTCCTGAATCGCACTCACTTCCCTGGTACGCCGTGCCACTTCACTTTCCAAATATGCCGTCTTGTCGGTCAGAAAATCAGCATAGGCTTTTGCCGCCAAGTGGGTTTTGACACGGGCTTCCAGAATGGGCGGGCTGATGGGCTTGGTGATGTAGTCGCAAGCACCCATGCTCAAGCCCTTGCGTTCATCTTCCACCTCTGATTTGGCCGTGAGAAAAATAATGGGAATACGCGAGGTCCGGGTGCTGTTGCACAATTGCTGACACACTTCGTACCCGTCCATGATGGGCATCATGACATCCAGCAGGATCAGGTCCGGCGGCGTCTCGGAGCAGGCAATTTTCAAGGCCTTTTCACCATTGATGGCGACCCGTACACGGTAGTCTTTTCTCAAAAGATTACTCACCAGCGTGAGGTTGTCCGGCGTGTCATCCACAACCAGAATGGTTGGTTTCTCGCTGCTATCCAAGGTATTCATCACAAGGCCTTCATTTGGGGCTCTTACACATGTGGTGGGTTTCATAGACCCCGCAAACCATCCCTTTGCCGCGCATTATTGGCCTTAAGAACCGCTTGTGCAACAGCCATAAAAAATGCCGCTGGCAATTAAGCGAGCGGCGAACAGCCGATGGACCTAGACGACGCGCAACAGAGCTAGTTAAGCCCGGACCGAAAATTTATATGGTGAAGTACTGCTGCGCCGCACCGAGCATGCCACGTTCACCGTGGCTTTCTTCGAAAAAAGAGACCTTTTTTCTCTGTATTGTGATGACGCTGCAAGCACGTGTACCGTAGTGTTCAGAAGTCACAAAAGTGGCAGACAACATGCGTTCCCACTCCAAGGAAACACCGGTTTGAGGCAGTTCGGTATCAGCCGCCAGCATCTTGTCACGCAATAGTGGAAGTAAGTCGCTCACCTGCGTACGTCCAGTCTGCAGTTGCGCCTGTAGTCCGGCTTTCAAGCGGGTTAACTTGGGCCAGGGCGTGTCAAAGTCTGCGTTGGAGACAGCACCCAGGCCTGTGGCCATGCTTATCAGTTGCTTGTTGCGGCTTTCCAGCCCCATTAGGCGCTCCCCATCACAGACCAGCAGATTGAACGGGTTGTAATCATCGGCACGCTGCAACAACAGGTTCAGATAGCTGGCGGCATCCCATTTCCCCTGCAGAAAGTCCGTGACCAGGGCGCCGCGCGAGGGCCGTTGCCCCGGATTGTTGAGCGGCAGACGGTAATTGGTGAGCGCTGCGACGCGGCCAGAGCGACCCACTCCAAGCCAGGTGCCACCGGCCTGCAAGTCCCTGCCCGCAAGCACTTGACCGTTGTCCCACCAGTGCAAGGCTTGTGCAGGCCGGCCATAGAACTCGTCGCGGTTTGCCAGCAACACCAAGGGCGTATCGCTATCGGGTTGCCAGTTCCAGGCAATCAGACACATGGCGCTTGGTCTCAGGCCAGGGCCAACGCAGTCTTGTCCACCACGCGGCGCAGTACAAAACTGCTGTGTACACCGGTCACACCGGTAATACGGGTTAACTTGTCCAGCAGCAGGGTCTGGTAGTGGTCCATGTCACGTACCGCCACCTTCAGTTGGTAATCCGCGTCCTGTCCGGTGATCAGCAAGCATTCCAGCACTTCGGGCAACACGCTGACTGAGCCCTCAAAATTGGCAAAGCGTTCAGGGGTGTGCAGGTCCATGGATATGTGCACCAACGCCATCAAGGTCAGGCCCAACTTGCGTGCATCCAGCAGAGCCCGGTAGCCAACGATCAGGCCGGATTCTTCCAAGGCACGAACCCGGCGCAGGCAGGGCGAGGGCGACAGGCCAATGCGGTCGGCCAGATCCTGGTTGTTGATACGGCCATCGGTTTGCAAAATTTCCAGAATTTGCCGGTCATAGCGGTCTAAAGTCATTTAGTTACTCTTGAAAAAGTAATTGTTGGCAGATTGTGCCAAAAACAACCCAATATAACGCAACAACGCAATTCGCTGCCGGATCCTGCACCGTACACTGAATGCATCTGTAATCCACAGCACAAAGCAAGACCGGCCATAAGCCCCGCTTGCGCAGCCCCGGCCCACAAGGCCGGATATTGCAAAGACAAACCCCCGGCGCAGCATCTGTTCCGGGGGTTTGGCTTTTAGGGGCAGGTGCAGCGCTATGCGCTATAAGGTCAGCATCCCTTGTTTCCCCTTCGCACCATGACCCATGAACCCCGATTGACCCTGGCCTTGCGCAGCCTGCTGAACACACAACGGGTGGCTGCACTCGGCACTCTGGATGAGGCAGGCCATGTGTTTGTCTCCATGGTTCCCTATGCGATCGACGGCAGCAGCGGCGCTGTGGTTATTCATGTCAGCGGTCTGGCTGCGCATGCGCGCAATCTGGAGCGTACGCCCCGCGTTTCGTTGTTGGTGATGCAGGCTGAAGTGACGGGTGAGCCGGTGCACGCCCTGCCGCGCGTCACGCTGGACGGCATGGCCTCAGTGCCGGAGGGCGGAAGCGCCGCCTGGGCGAGCGCCAAAGCGACCTATCTGGCGCGCTTTCCGGACGTGGAATACATGACGCAACTCGGCGACTTTCGCTTCGTCGCCATTGCGGTCAGCGGTGCGCGGCAGGTCGCGGGTTTTGGCGCCGCACGTTCGATCGAGGCAGACGAACTGATGCGAGTGCTGCGCAGTCCGGCCTGATTTAGGGAGCCTCGACGAAGGCCTTCATCATGCGGGCCACGTGGAGTCCGTCGTGACCGTACTCCAGGCTTTTCACGCCCGCGCCATACAAGTCTTGCCCCAACATTTCGCGCCGCTTGCCCATCAAGAAGGCGCTGTACTCCGCCACGAATTCCGGGTGACCTTGCACGCAGAACACCTCATTCCCTACGGCATAACCGGCCACCGGGCAGTGGGCATTGCTGGCCAGCAGCACGGCGTTTTCCGGTAGTTCCAGCACCTGATCCTGGTGGCTGACGAGCAGCGACATTTTCTTGTCTTCCGGGGCCAGTGGCAGATCGGCGGCATGCCAGTCGTAGGACATGCGGCCCACGCCCCAGCCCTGTGGTGCGCGCCCAACCTTGGCACCCAGGCAGATGGCAATCAACTGGTGGCCAAAGCAAATGCCCAGCAGCTTTTTCTTTTGCTCCAGCAACTCCGTCACGCGGCGGCGCAGTTCCACCACCCAGGGCGCATCCGAAAACGAGTCCGCTTTGCTGCCGGTCAGTAGCACGGCGTCATAGCTATCAAAGGAATCCGGGTATTCCATGGCCGGGGTGTGGAACACATCGAACTGCCAGTCGGTGGCACCGGCGTCGCGGAACAGGCGCTCGAACATGGCACCATAACGCTGGTAGAGCGGCGCTATTTCAGGCGACAGGTCGTCGTTTTCGAGAATGCAGAGTTTCTTCATATTGCAGTATTTTCCACCGATTTTGGTAACCGTGTTACATTAGCGAGTCGCTTCATGCGAACAGACTGTGCACAGCTGCGGTTTGCCTCCCAGGCAATTCACCCCCCGCAACACTGCACCGGCCCCTGGCAGAGAGGTCGTCTGTTCAGCAATTTCAAAGCGCACCGCACAGCACTTTCACGGCCCAGCGGTTATTTCTCCCCTTTTTTTCTGCACGAAGTCCCTGCCAGCGACGCGTGCCACTGTGTTTTCAATGTGTTTTTTTTATGATTCAGAATAATAATTTCTCGCTACTGT